>JBBEBG010000009.1 GCA_040882465.1 Gemmatimonadota bacterium | reverse complement strand
TGAGATCATCCAGAAGATCGAACGTGGGCTAAGAACTTTAGAGGCGGTACACTAGTATTCCGACCGTGCACGGATGCCAATACGTTGCCGGCCAGCTCTTCTATTCATGGATAATGCGCTTCGGCGCTCACAACATGTGAGTCGGCTCCGGCGCTAGCGCGCCTCTCCTGTAACCCTTCGCGCTGTCATGGCTCATCAGGCTCCTTAGGGAACTCCAGCTCCATTGGCGGCAGCGTCCACCGGAGACCTAAACGCCTGGTTGATTGCTGCGGCGAGCTCATGTCGCACCCACGGTTTGCGAACTACGGTGGACTCTGTTCCCGGCCCCGCCATTTCAACCAGCGAGGTCCCCTCATACCCGGCGGTCGTGAAGATCACGGGAACGCTGCAACCCTGCTCCCGAAGTCTATGGAAGAGCTCGATGCCACCCATGCGAGGCATTACGATATCGGTGAACACGAGGTCGATCGATTCCGGTCGGCCTGCGAAGAACTCCAGTGCTTCCTCGCCGTTTCCTACCGTCATCACCGAGTAGCCCAACGACTCCAGATTTCGAGCGGCGGATCGCCTGAGGGAGTCGTTGTCCTCGACAACGAGGATCGTACCCGTGGTTTTCACCCCGGGCGTGTCGACCTGCAGGGGACGCGCGTTGATTTGAGACTCCGAAGCTGGGAAATAGACTTTCACCGTCGTGCCTATTCCCACCTCGGAATAAACATGCACGAATCCCTTGTGCTGACGCACGAGTCCGTAGGTCGATGTCATTCCAAGGCCAGTACCCTTGCCCGTCGGCTTGGTAGTAAAAAATGGATCGAAGATCTTCTGGCGCGTCGCCTCGTCCATCCCAACGCCGGTGTCAGTCACCCCGAGACAGAGGTACGCACCGCGGCGGGCGTCCGGATGATAGTCCAAGTCGTGGTCGTCGAGCTCCACGGATCGTAGCGAGATCGTGAGACAGCCGCCCTCCGGCATTGCATCGCCCGCATTCGACACAAGGTTCAAGAGGATCTGTTGAAGTGCTGTCCGATCGGCGATGAGGGGTGGAAGGCCATCGGGGACAACCAGCTTCAATTCGATCGCGGCAGGAAGGAGGCGCCGAATGACCTCGCCCTCATGCCGGACGAAAGAGGCCGGTTCCACGTTCTCTTTGACCGGCACGCTTTCCCGACTGAAGCCGAGGAGCTGTCGGGTCAACGCAGCCCCGTGGTGCGCCGCGTTCACGATGTCACTTGAGAGTCCGTGAATATCCTGATTCTCAGGTCCCACGGCCTCCTGGATGAGCTCGGCGTTACTAAGAATGACGCTGAGATTGTTGTTGAAGTCGTGCACGATCCCTGCAGTGAATCTCCCGACCGCCTCCATCTTCTGCGTTTGTCGAAGGTGGTCTTCCACTGCCTTTTTTTGAGTCATGTCGCTCACCACGGCATAAATCAACTCTTCACCCGGAACAGGCACGCAGTTCCAGGAAAACCATCTTACGGAACCGTCTCGGCAGACATACCGGTTCTCGAACTCAAGCGCTTGGTCCGGCGTGGTCGCGAGTCGTGATCCCTCCGCGATGGTGCGCTCTCGATCATCGGGGTGAACGAAGTCTAACCAGGGTCGAGAGGTCAATTCTTCGACGGAATATCCCAGGACTCGCTCCCACGCCGAATTGACTCTCCTGAAATATCCGTCGAAGCCCGCGATACAAAGAAGAGTGTTGGACAGCGAAAAGAATCGCTGTTCACTTTCCAAGATCTGGTTTGCCTCGTCCGCCATGGCATTGAACGAAGCCTCCAGCGTTCCGTACTCGTCAGCGCTGGCCACCTCGATTCGGTGGTCGAGCTGACCACGTGCCCGCCGCTTGCATGCCTCGAGGAGCGGCTTCAAGCGGGCCAGGGGTCGAAATGCCCCCAACGCGAGGAACGCCAATCCGATGAGAAACAAAATCGTGAGGAGTAAAAGTCGACCGACGCCCGCGCCCAGTAACAGAGATTCGCGTGCCTGCTCGATCCCGGCGTACGCGACCAGGGCCGTCCCGACCACGAATGCGACTCCAGACCGGATCGCGGTCCTCTGATACCAGACTGTCAGAATTCTCATTAGTGGCGCTCGTCGTCGTTGAAAAGAACTTCGATCACTGAACCCGAACGGCTACTCAAGTGGCTCCGGTCTGCCGATGAAGTATCCTTGAAAAAGATCGCAATCAAGGGCCAAAAGCATGTCGAAATCTTTCCCGTCCTCGATCCCCTCCGCGACTACTTGGATCCCAAGTTCGTGGCAAAGCTTGTTGATCCCGTATATGACGCGCTGTCTTTCTGCCTCACGACTGGCGCCATGGACCAGATTGCGATCCAGCTTGACGAATTGCGGACCGATTCGAGCGAACGACGACAGTCCGGAATAGCCCGCGCCGAGATCATCCACGGCAAGCCTGTATCCAATGGATTTGAGCTCGAGAATCGTTGCCTCGACGTTGCCAACGCCCCTCACGGGACTGTGTTCGGTCAACTCCAAGACCACTCGGTCAGCCATTTGGGCCAGTTGATCGTCCCTACGCGTGATGTAAGCACGGTCAATCTGACTCGGGTCGAGATTCAGAAAGAGGTGCAACTCCGGCCGTGAAACGAAGGGTTGAGGAGCCAAGCTTCGGATCTGCTTCCCCAACTCGTCTCCCGCGTCCACTTGGTCCGCCGCGGCCAGAAGTTCAACCGGGCCCCTGAACTCTCCATCCCGCCACCTCATCAGAGCTTCGTATGCGACGACTACTTTTCCCCGGTTCACGATCGGCTGGTATGCCAGCCAGAGCGTCCGGCGCGCACGCTCCACCTCATCCCTCAGCTTCTGAATCCCGTTGGGATCAGGCTGATTCGCGATGATGAGCGCTTCGCGTCGAATCTGCGCCATGCGGGCGTGGTGACTCGCGTCTCGTACGGTCTCTCTGAGAATCTCAGCAGTGAAGGGCTTCTGCAAATACTTGAAGGCGCGCAGCCCGACGGCATCGATGGCCGAATCCATCGACGGACTCCCCGTCACGAGGATGACGGGGATGTCGTCGGAGAGCCGACGAATCTGTTCCAATAGCACCAAACCGTTCATCGTCGGCATGGCGAGGTCGGAGATCACGACCTGGAAGTCCTCGGATCGGAAGGCTTCCATTGCGGCGTGACCGTCCGCAACCGTCGTCACATCCCACTCCGAGGAGAGGATGCGAGCGATCGTGCGACGCATCGCGTCGTCGTCCTCTACGACCAGGATCCGACCCCTGGCAGGAGGTCTCTCCGGTGTTGCAAGGACTGTCAAATGTTCTGTCGGCGCCAGCCGTGTGCTCATCTGGCTCTCCCTTGATCTGGGAACCATCGGGCGCGCGTGGACATTTCCCCCCAAATTGACTTCCCGGACTATTAGGAATGCACGAAACAGGCCACTAGGAATGCACGAAACAGGCCACGGCCGTGGAGGCAGCAGTGACACTCCGGACTCATTCCCTAGAGGCACGGATGGCAGGCCGCGGAGTGATTTTCCACAAGATCGAGGTGGGGGTCCACCAAAAGTTCGGAAGGAAGTTCGCAGGACCGGCGGAATTTCCGCGTTTGATGGCCTAACGCGAATGAATAGAGTAATTTACATAATCCATTACAAGCGGCACGTCGGCGGTTGGATCCGGGGTGGCTCCGCCCGGCAGGGGGTGGGGTCATGCTCGTGAGAAACTCGAGCTACCCCGGGGTCATCCTCGTGAGAAACTCAGCCCTTCGGTGGGGTCATGCTCGTGGGAAATGACAGGATCCGGGGTGGCTCCATATGGAATGCGTCACACGAGACCGCTTCGCCCACGTCGGCTTGCGGCTACGGCTGCATCTGGGGAGGGCCTTCAAAGTGATCACGACGAGTTCTTCACGGATCGCGAGCGCTTCAAGGCCTCGTTGTTCTTGCGGTTGTTGGGTGTGTGGCGGTGCCTAGACGTAGGGCCGCGCTCGAAGTCCAGATAGACACGATTGGCGATACCGTGATCGTGCATACTCGAGGAGGAAGCGGTTGGTCAGGTAGGGCGAGGCTGGAACCTGCGCAATGCGTTTTCTTGAATCGGAGGCTCCAATGGCGCCACGCGCGATGACTCTGGCCATGGTTTGGGTGTTCGCGGCCATGTCGGCAGAAGCTCAGAAGCCGCTCCACGATGTACAGGTCGTACCGATTCCTCCGACAAGTGGTTTCAACTCTCGCGCTTTGATCTCTTGGAACGCCGACGTCCAAGGAGCCAGCATTAACAGTCCGGAGGAGCTAGGCGAGAGAGCCGCAGAACTATTTCGCCAGTTGTTGAGAATGAGCGGCGTCGAACTGACTTCCTCCGATTCAAGGTTCGTTGCATGCAAAATTGAGCTCGGACGGGCGAACCGATCCGTTGTTGTGGCTTCGCGCGTGCAGCTAACGGAGGTCACGGTAGGCCCGCGCGCGCCCAATGCACAGCCGCACACTGCAATGCGGAGAAGGGAACAGGCAGGCACGAGCGGGCGGGACCGAGAACGCGCTGCGCTTGACTTCGCGCGTGCCGGCTCCAGGCCTAACGGCCCTCCGCTGTAGCCCCGCCTCCGCCACCCTCCGTGCGGCGCACGGGGTAATGAGCTGAGAGCTTCGGGCCCCCGTGTGGAGGCGTAGCGTGACACGAGTTCTTTGCGTGGTGTTGACCCTCGTCGCATTGGGTGCGGAGGCGGCGACGGGGCAGGCCATTTCCGGTCGTGTCGTCAATCCGGATCGCGAAGGAATTCAGAACGCGTTTGTCGAGCTTCTCACGGCGGATGACGAACAGCTTGCTGGGGTCTTCACCGACGGGAACGGGCGGTTTCGCATTCAATTAATGGGGCCGGTCGCACGGCACGTGTTGGCGATAGGTGCGATCGGGCACTCTCCGAGATCATGGGAGGTGCCCCAGGTCGCGCCGAACGATCTCTTAGACCTCGGAGACTTGCAGTTGCAAATACAACCGATTGCGCTTTCTTCTCTCGACGTTCGGGTGACCCGATCACGGCTCACGCCCGGCCGCGAATGGATACGGCGACGACAGCTCCTGGGGCGCGGCAAGTTTTTTCCGGGAGCGGTTCTGACAGCAGCTAATCCTCGTTCTCTCTCGGTCTATCTCTCCGAGCGGACGGAGCTCTGGGTTGAGTATGACATGCGTGGCACACCGTCCGTGTACGTCCCATCGGCCGACTGTACCCTGGTTTTCGTCAACGAGTGGCCCATGAATGCCAACGTTGGGAACTCCGTGCCTCGCCCAAGGGTCGGAGTCGAGTCCATCGATCGTCCTCCGGCGAACACGGCTCTTGAATTGCAGAACATGGGATTTCCCTCTCTGGACCACGTTCCATTGGAGTGGATCGCAGCCGTTGAGGTCTATGAGAGCCTGAGGGATGTGCCGCCGGGCAGGCTGCAATTCAGTTCGTCCGGCGCTCATTCCTGTGCGATCGTGAACGTCTGGACCTGGAATTCCTGGTAGGAGTTCTTCACGAATGCCGCGACATTGAGAGCCCCCTCAGCGAATGAACTACGCGAAGCCACGGAGTGAGCGAATGGGCGGGCGGACATTGATTTTGGGCGGTGGTTTCGGCGGCATCGCGGCAGGCATCGAGTTGCGGCGCCTGCTGGGCCCTGGACACACCGTGGTGCTCGTTGATCGCAAGCCTATGTTCGCGATGGGGCTGCGGAAGCTGTGGGAACTCGTCAGACTCGGAACGATCGCGGACGGGAGCCGGCATCGCAGCCTGCTCGCGCGGCACGGGATCGAATTCGTCGAGGCCGAGATCACTTCGATCGACGCCTCGGGACGCACCGCGGAGACTAGCGCGGGGAAGCTCGCCGGCGATCACCTCCTGATCGCACTCGGCGCGGTGTCTCGCCCCGATCTCGTTCCCGGGCTTCTCGAGCACGGACACGATGTCTGGACGTTCGCCGGCGCGACGGCCGCCGCCAAGGCGCTCGCCGGCTTCGACGGCGGTCGCATCCTGGTCCTCGTCGCGGGTGCGCCGTATCCGTGCCCGCCGGCCCCCTACGAATGCGTGCTCCATCTGGACGAGCACCTCCGAAGGCGCGGCCTGCGCGACCGCACCGACCTCGGCGTCACGACCCTGCAGCCGATGCTCATGCCGAACGCCGGCCGGGCGGGCTCCGACTGGATGGCCGCGCAGCTGGACGCACACGGCATCACGAGCCACGTCGGGGCGAAAGTGGAACACATCGAAGCTGGACGCGTCACCTTCGCCGATGGTGGCGAACAGCTGTTCGATCTGCTGGTCGCGGTCCCGCCGCACCGGGCGCCCGACGTGGTCTCCCGAAGCGGGCTCGCCGCCCAGCACGGCTGGATCGCCGTGGACGCCGGCACGCTGAAAACCTCGTACGAAGGCGTCTACGCGGTCGGCGACGTCACCCTGATTCCGCTTGCCAACGGGCTGCCTTTCCCCAAGGCCGGCGTCATGGCGGAACTGCAGGGGCTGAGTGTCGCCCGTGCGATCGCCGCGGAGGTCTCCGGCCAGGGGCCGCCGCCGCCGTTCGACGGCAAGGCATTCTGCCCCGTCGAGCTCGGCACACAATCGGCCGCCCGGGTGGACGGCGACTGGTACGCCACCCCGGAGCCGATCGTCACCATCGCCGGGCCGAGCACCGCACAGGCCGCCGAGAAGGGCGAGTTCGAGCGCGAACACCTCGAACGATGGTTCGGCGACCAGATGGCCGAGGAGTGATCGCTGGATCTCCTTCATGCGACGGGCCCGAAAGAAACCTACTTGGCGCACGAGGCACAGGCCCGGACGGACGCCGAGCGGCTGGAGCGACGGCTGGTCCGCATCGGCCGCTATCGGGTTGCCGCGTTCTTGGGGGCCGTCGTTTTCCTCTTCCTGATGGAGACCTCACCGCGAGAGTGGTGGACGGTACTGATCGGCAGCGCCTCGGTGGCCGGGGTATTGTTCTTCATTCTCGTAAGTCGGTATCGAGGCGCGGGAAAGGAGCTCCGCGTCGCACGCCTACGGGAGACGCTGAATAGAGAAGCCCTGGCGCGCCTGGACCGGAATTGGGACCTCCTTCCTTCGGCTCCCGTGCTCGCCGCTCCCCACGATCATCCGTCCGCGGATGATTTGGACCTCGTAGGACCGGCCTCCCTCTCTCGCCTCATCGGCCGCGTGGGGACAGTTCCCGGGCGGGCCGTGCTCGCGCGACTACTCCTCGATCCCTTTGCGCCTCTTCCTTCGGAGGCATCGGAGCTGCTCGCGCGCGTCGAGTCCGAGCCACGAGTTCCGCGCCAATTCCCGGGGCCGGGTTGGTTGGAGTCGCTCCTCGAACGGCAGGAGGCAGTGAAGGTACTCGCCGAGCACTGGGATATTCGCGAGGGCGTCGAGCGCGCCGCGAGGGAGAGGGAAGGGGGAGCGCGAGCCGACGATACCTCACGGTTCGTGGAATGGTTGACGCAGCCCACCTGGCTCGACCAGCATCGCTTCTGCCTCTATGCGGGTAGCGTCCTCGCGATCGTCACTCCTCTGAGTGCGGTGACTTGGTTCCTCGGCGTCACGCCGGGCGTCCTCCCCCTTCTCGGGGCCTTGGCGGCCCACGCCGTGCACCGTGTGGTTGGCCCCCAGGCAGCGATTCGTTTTGCCGCGGCGGAGTCAGGTGAGGGAGATCTCCGGATCTGGTCGGCCCAACTGGCGCTCGCCGCTCAACTGCCGGAGGGAGTCACTCTCCTTGACCGGCTCAGACGGAGTGTAGGCGAGCCGGCGCCGGGCGCGGTGCGCGCCATTGAGGGGCTGATCCGTATCGTGGACACCTCCCGGGTGCGGCACTCCTCGCTCACCCATTTCCCGTTGGTGACCCTCTTTTCGTGGGATGTGCACGTGCTCCATTCGCTGGAGCGTTGGCACGCGAAGCATGCGGCGGCGTCCGTACGATGGCTTCCGACGGTGGGCGAGCTTGAAGTCCTAGCCGCATTGGGCGGAATGGTACACGACCATCCCGACTGGACCTTCCCGGAGTTCGTTGGCGAACCCTCCGGAGGAATCCGGGCGAATGCCTTGGGACACCCTCTGTTGGCTCCGGAGAGATGTGTTCGAAACGACGTCGAGGTCCCCCCGCCAGGCCGGCTGCTCCTGGTGACTGGCTCCAACATGGCCGGAAAAACGACTCTCCTCCGAGCCATTGGGGTCAACCAGATTCTCGCTCTCATGGGCGCGCCCGTTGCGGCCGACCGGATGAGAACGAGACCCCTCCTCCCGTGGTGTGCGATGCGCGTGCGAGACAGTCTCGAGAGCGGTGTCTCTTACTTCCTGGCGGAGCTTCAGCGTCTCAAGCGGGTCGTGGACGCGGCACGCGCGGGCCCTGCCTTGTACCTGCTCGACGAGGTTCTTCAGGGGACGAACTCGGCGGAGCGTCGTATCGCAGCGCGAATCGTCCTCGGTAACCTGGTTCGAACGGCCGCCGTCGGGGCGATCACGACGCACGACCTCCGGCTCGCTGCGACTCCTGAGTTGGAGCGCCAGGCCGTGGACGTTCATTTCCGAGAGGAGGTCGTCGAGCGGGACGGCGTGCGAACGCTGGAGTTCGATTACCTACTCAGACCAGGGCCGGCGACTTCCCGAAATGCCCTGTTGCTCCTAAAGATGGTGGGGCTGGAAACCGATGAGTGACCTCGGCGCGGCCCTTCACCCCCCATGGTCCCTCGCCACGACCACCAGCGTCTCCACCATCCCCTTCCCATCGTGCCCGGCGATGGTGCAGATGACCTCGTATTCGCCGGGTTCGAGCGTGAGCTCGAGGAAGCGGTACTGCGCAGGATCTATGTCTTCGTCCATCTCGTAGACGACCGAGTCGCCCAGATGGAAGTCGAGGTTGTGGTGCTCGAATCCGAGGTTCTGGATGTGAAAGACCACCCGGCCCGCGGGAATCGTGTCCACGGCGAATCCAAATATGTATTCGTCCATCTTGACCTCGACGGTATCCCCACGCACTTGCAGGACCTCGCCCAGGTTGCCCGGACGGCTCGGGACCGCACCCCCGGCCTGCCCCGAGCCCTCGTCTCCCGAGCCGCACGCGACGAGGAGAAGGGTGAGGACCGAGGCGGAGTCCAGGATGAGGCGATGGATCGTGTTCATACGCGCGCGACTCGTCTCGGACTGGACGTGGGGTGGCGAACTCGTGTAATATCGAGGTGCGATATCGAATTACGATAACGAAGGCCGGCTTCTTCGGGAATGCTACACGGCTTCTTTGGCGGATTCATCCGGATCCATGTTCTGCACCACGCGGCGGAGGCCCCCATTTACGGCCTCGCCATGATGGACGAGTTGCGCCGTCACGGGTACGAAGTCGGCCCCGGCACCTTGTACCCACTCCTCCACGAAATGGAGGAGGCGGGGTTCCTGGCGCAGGAGGAACGTGTCGTCGAAGGAAGGGTCCGCAAGTACTACCGTGCGACTCCGGCGGGGACTCAAGCGCTCAGGGAAGTTCGCGAGAAAATCCGTGAGCTGGTCGGAGAGGTGCTGGAGGGGGAGGGACCGGTCCTTTTCGACGACTCGGTTCCCGCGAAAGTCCGGCCGACGACCCAAAAGGCCTGAGGAGATACGATGAGGGCGAAGATCTCTAGATTTGCGCCGGCGTTTTCACGGGGGGCGGCCGTCCTTGCGTCTTCGGTCCTCTTCGGCGCCTGCGGCGGAGAGAGCCCCGCACCGGAGCCCGAGGTGGTGTCCGAAGTTATGCCGCCAACGGAGGCACCGCTCCCCCAGCTCTTGGCCCCGCCCCCGGGCATGGGGGAACCAGGCGTCCGCCAGGTGGCGCCGGGCCGGTTTGAGGCCGTGATCTACGCTTCGGACCTGGGCTTCGAGCCGACCGAGATCCGGGTCCCCGTGGGTGCGGAGGTCATCTTCAAGCTGACTTCGCGCGATCAGCCCCACGGCTTCATGATCGAGGCCACTCCGGTGGCCTTCGACGTCTTCCCCGAAGGAATCGCAGAGGCGACCCACACCTTCACGGAGGTCCGCGAACATCTGGTGATCTGCCATGTGTACTGCGGTGGAGGCCACGAAGGGATGCGTGCCAAGGTGATCGTGGAGGCCGCGGACGACGGATGAGCGCTTCGCTTCGGGCCCCTTGAGCGGGGATCCGAAAGCTTCGGGCCCGGGATCGGGTCCTCGGGGCGAAAAGCTTCCGCGGAGCCTCGGTCTCCTCGACGCGGTCGGCATCGGATTCGGGGCCATCGTCGGGGCCGGCATCTTCGTCGTCACCGGCGTGGCCGCGGGGATCGCGGGTCCGGCCATGGTTCTCGGGCTGGCGCTCGCCGCGATCCCGGCTACGGCCAACGCCCTCTCTTCCGCCGAGCTCGCTGCCGCGTATCCCGAGTCCGGCGGGACCTACGAATATGGGTACCGTCTCCTCACTCCGGCCGCGGGGTTCGCCGCCGGGTGGATGTTCCTCGCGAGCAAGATCGCAGCGGCGGGGACGGTGGCGCTGGGGCTGGCCGGCTACCTGGAGTGGATCCTTCCCGGCCTTCCGCCCCGCGTCGTCGCCTTCGGATTCGTGGTCCTTCTCACCGCGCTGAACCTGTTCGGCGTCAAGCGCACGAGCCGGATCAACCTGCTCATCGTCTCCATGTCCGTGGGTGCCCTCCTCCTCTTTTCCTTCGCCGGTGCCTTCTCCTTCGACTCCGCGCGCCTCCGCCCCTTCCTCCCCGAGAGCCCCGCCGCCGTCCTTCAGTCGGCGGCGATTCTCTTTTTCGCGTATACGGGCTATGCGCGCATCGCGACGCTCGGCGAGGAGGTGCGGGAGCCGAAGACTACGATTCCCCGGGCGATCGTCATCACCCTCGCGGGCGCGGTCGTCTTGTACGGAGCGGTCGCCCTGGTGGCCGTAGGAAGTGTGGGCGCTCCCGCTCTCGCCGATTCGGCCGCGCCCCTTCAAGTGGCGGCGGAGGCGGCCGGGGGCAGGGTTCTCGCGGGTGTCGTCTCCGTGGGAGGGATCGCGGCGATGCTCGGCGTCACCCTCTCGCAGATCCTGAGCCTTTCGCGGATGTCGTTCGCGATGGCGCGTCGGGGTGACCTTCCTCGGACGCTCGAACATGTCCATCCCCGCCGTGGAATTCCGGACCGCGCGGTGATCCTCGTGGGGGTCATCGCCGCGGCGCTGGTGGCGGCCGGAACGCTCCAGGGACTCGCCGCCGCGGCCTCCTTCTGCATCCTCGTCTATTACGGGATCGCGAACGTGGCGGCGCTTCGTTTGCCCTCCGACTTCCGGCTATATCCGCAGGTCGTCCCGATCGTCGGGCTGGTCATCTGCGGGATCCTCGCCCTCTCGCTGCCCGTCCGGACGATGGCGACGGGGGCGCTGATCCTCGCGGTGGGTTTCGGGTTCCGGGAAGTGGTGCGGCGGATCGCGAAGTAGCGGGGTGGACGCCTGGGGAGACGCTTGTACCGGCCCTTACTCCTCGGCGAGGGCCGCCACGATCGTCGAGCGCGCGGCCTTCCGGGAGGGGAGCCACGCCGCGACGACGGTCACCGAAAGGAGGAGGGTCGCGCTCAGGAGGTACGAGAGAAGGTCCCGCGGAGGAAGTCCGTCGAGGAACCGCGTGAGAAGAGGCGCGCCGGCCAGGGCGAGAACCAAGCCGACGGCCATTCCCATCGCGGCCGCCGGGAGAGTCGGCACGAGCGAATGCACCATGAGGTCCCGCGGGGTCGCGCCCAGCGCCGCCCGAACCGCGAGCTCCCTGCGCCTGTGCACGGCCGAGCGCAGTGTCACGCCGAAGATTCCCACGGCGACGAGTAGGAGCGCCACCGCCGAGAAAACGTTGATCATGATCGTGCGGTACCGCTCCGAGGCGAGCGACCGGCCGATCAACCCGTCCATGGTGGACACCTCGCTCACGGGGAGTTCCGGATCGAGCTCGGCCACCGCGGCCCTGAGGAGGGCTTCCCCGTCCGCCGCGTTCCCTACCGTGCGGACAACCAAGTGCATCCGCCGTGGCGGTCCGTCGCGCGCGAGGTCTATGGGTACGTAGTACGCCCCTTCAGACACCTCCCTGAGATCGCGATCCCGAAGGTCTCCGACGACGCCCACGACCGAGTAACGCCGGTCTCGGAGCGCGATGCCGCCGTCGAGGGCGGATCCATCGGGCCAGAACCGCCGGGCCAGGGCCTCGCTCACGACGACCGTCGGAACATCGGACGACACCGGACCGAGGCGACCGGTGACCAGGGGCACCCCAAGCGCCTCGAGGGTCCCGGGGAGGATCACCCGCCGCTCGGCCTCCAGGCTCGGCTCATCGGGCGATAGGCCATCGGGACGGACAGACGTCGTTTCCATCCGCCCCGAGAAGGGCACCGTCGAGATCCCTCCGACCGCGGAGACCGTGGCCTCGGATTCGAGCCGCGATTGCAGACGTCCGAAGAACTGGGTGACCTCGAACGACTCGGGGTAACGGCTCTCCGGAATCTCGATCAGGGCCGTGAGCAGCCGATCCGTCGAAAAACCGGGCTCCAGAGCCGCGACCTGCAAGAGGCTCCGACCCAACAGTGTCGCGGCCGTGAGAAGGAGCGTGGCGAGCGCGAGCTGGACTCCCACGAGCGTCGCATGGGAGCGGCCCCGACCCCGAACCGAATGGCGCCCACCTTGCTGGAGCAGCGTCAGAGGGGGCACTCGCGATAAAGCCGCCGACCTCAACAGCCCAAACACCAGGGCGATCGCCACCCCTACACCGGCCGAGAAGAAGAGGACGCGCCCGTCTACCACGACTTCATCCAGTCGGGGCAACTCGGGCGGGGCGAGCAGTACCAACCCCGTCGTAAGCCCCTGCGCGATGACGACGCCGCACGCCACCGCCAGCGAGCAGAGGACGAGCGTCTCGACGAGGAGCTGGCGCAGGATTCGCCCTCGTCTTCCCCCGAGCGCGGTTCTCGTGGCGACTTCTCGTTCACGGGAACCGGATTCGCCGGCGAAAAGTGCGGCGACGTTGGCGCATGTCATGAGGAGCAAAAACGCCGCCGCTCCCATGAGAAGGAGGAGCGGGGGCCGGGCTTCTCCGACGACGACATCATAAAGGGGAACGATCCGGGCACCGAGCGTCTCCGGTGAGCGACCCCGGCGAAGAAGGACCTCGGTCTCTTGGAGCGCCATCTCCAGTTCGACGGGGTCCCGCAGTTTCCCCACCCCCGACAGGAAGTGGTTTTCTTCACTCAGAGGAGTCGAAGTCGAGCCCAAAGGAATCCAGAGGTCGGGGGGATCCGACGCCGCGGCGGCGAAGCGCATCTCCGGCGGCAGGACTCCGACCACGACGAAGGGAATTCCGTCCAGTCCGATCGTCCGCCCGATCGCCTCGTTTGACGCACCCCACAACCGCGCGGTCAGTCCGCTCGAGACGATGGCCACCTGTGGTGCGCCCGGACCATCCTCCCCGGACAGGAACAACCGTCCCTCGGACGGGCGCGTTCCCAGGAGGGGAAACAAAGAGACGGAGGCGAGCCCCACGGAGAGGCGTTCGGGGGAACCACTTCCGAGGGTGACCATCTCTACCGCATCGTAGGCCGCCACCGTTTCGAAGGTGCGTTGTCCAGTTCGCCAGGCATCGTAGTCCGTCCATGCGAGCGCGATCCGGTCCCAGCTGTCCTGGAGAATCGGTCGGCCTCTCCACTCCGGATACGTCTCCCACACCCGCACGATCCGATCGGACCCCTCGTACGGAAGCGGCCGGAAGACCACCCCGTCGAGCACGCTGAAGACGGCCGTACAAACGCCGACGCCGAGTCCAAGCGTGGCGACGGCCACGGCGGTGAATCCCGGTCTTCGCACAAGGATCCGGAGGGCCTGGCGAAGGTCCATCGAGACGCCCGAGAGCGCCCGTCTGACGAAGGCCGTGGAGGGGGATGGCTTTGGGGATTGGGCCACGCAAATCTCCTACGAGGAGAGGCCAGGGACCGCGAACCGCGCGTATCCTCCGAAATCAATCTCGGTGTAAGAAGCGTGCCACGAACGGTGGACCTCACCCCTCGGGGAAAACCCCCATCGCTGCCCGGACTTCTCGACGTACGGTGCGTCCTGGAGATGACCGGTCTCGGACACGGGTGTTCACTTTCGAACAGTGGGGCGTTGATCCTCGCCTTCAGGTCGGCTCCGACGTCGAAGGCTTGCGCCCGTCCGAAGTCACTGGCCCCCAACGCCTCCGTTTCGCTCCTCGCGACGAGATAGGGGGTCACTTCCAGCGTGCGCGAGCTGTTGAGCCCCTGGAGCTCCCCGAGAGTCCCGAGCTGAGATGCGAAACCCGGCCGGTTCCGGCTGAGGGCGGGCCAGCTCACCCGTTCCTTGTAGCGCTCGATTTCTCGAAAGACGCCGAGTCCGAAGGTGTGGGAGGGCGCGTCTGGATAACGAAGCTGAGAGAGCGGAATGCGAAACTCGGCGGTCCATCCCTCTTCGTGGATCGAGGTTTGGACCTCCTAGACCCCGTCCCAGGACGAGTCGCGATTCCCGTCGTTGCAAATGGTGTTGTCTCGTTTCACCCCATCCGGGTTCACCGCGAACTCGTAACCCGTGCGGCGGTCGTGGTACGAATCCACCGCCACGAGGATCTGATCCGACGGCCCGCGCACGTCCCGCCGGCTGAGGGCCCGGAGGATGCTGTCCGGGTCGGGGTCGAAGGCGCGCACGAGCACATAGAGGTTGTCCGCGTCGTAGGCTACCTGAAACTCAGTGGGGTGCGAAGGAGCCGCTCCCTCGTCCGGCTCAACCTGCGTGAAGCCGCCGATCCGCGTCGCGACGGACCAGATGGGGTCGCTCGCGAGACCATCGATCGAAGGCGGAGCGTCGGTGCGGGAAGCCGAAACCGTGACGGTCGGAGGGATGACTGGGGCGGGACTCTGAAGTGCGGAGAGGGGGAAGGGACCGAGGGTCATGAGGAGCAAGACTGAAGACGCGAGCGCTCTCATTCGCTCTCCCTCCGATTTCCGTCACGGGTTCTCAGTTCATGGGTGGCTACTTCCTATGACGAGATGGGGAGGAGAATGGTTTATTCGGAGTCAGGCGGGCTCAGGGAACGTGGGCACCGCACCCAGCTCACGAATCAGATACCGGTAGTCATACGCGAAGGCGAACCCGAGCCGTTCGTACATGCTCCACGCGGCCACATTCGCTCGAACGACTTGGAGGTAGGCCTCTCTCGCCCCGTGCGCAAATCCCCAACCGAGCAATGCCCGCACCAGCTCCGTGCCGAACCCACGGCGCCGGTGTTCCGGACTCGTGACGAGATCGAACAGTCCGACTCGATCGTTCTCGAGCACGGCCATCCCGCAAGCCACCGGATGCCTCACCTCCTTTGCATGGAGTGCGGCGAGCAATCGGGGCGGTTCGATTCGCTGGATGATTTCGCCCAGCGCGCGAGGCGGGTCATCCGTCATGCCGCTCATGCGCGCGAAGTGCGAGAGCCACTCCTCTAGATCGGGCTCGCGAAGCATCGGGTCCTCGGGGACCTCACGGAGAGCGAGATGCATCACCGAGGTGGGCTCGAGGAGCCGGTACCCGACCTCCGTCAGGTAAGGCTCGACCTCCGGATTAGTGAGGGGGGTCAGGCGAAAGATGCACGGGCGGCCCCGGCGGGCATACCACTCCTCGCAGCCGGACACCGCTTCCTTCAGACCGCATTGCGCGGCCCCGATGGGCTGGACCGAGTTCGCGCGTTTCGTGAATCCGTCCGAAAAGCGCACTTCCCATCCGCACACGGACTCGGACTCGCTCGCCGGCCAAGCCCGAAGCGCGGCCCGTTCGAGCCCGGCCACACGGTCGGGGGGGATCACAGGTCGCATCGAGGGACCGACGTTTCAGCTGAAACGCCTCGCGGGCGGCCCGATGTCTGAACAGGCCGCGGGCCGCTACCCCATCCAGAATCCCTTGCGATGACTGACACCGAGCACCTTCGCGCAGTGACTGCAGAAGTAAACGTAGCGCCGCCCGAACGCCGACGTCAGTTGTCGCGTCCAGATTTCGCGGAGCTCCCGTTCGCAGTGGGGGCAAACGGGGCTCCGGTTAGGCGCTTCGAGGCAAGAGATTTTCGGGGAGTCCATGGGCGATTCTCCGGTGCGGGCGGTGCATACGTTCAATCTGGCTACGCAGCGATCGCTCGCGCTCTTCACGCTTTCCCCGACAGGGATCCGCGCCGACGCGCCCTCCCTACGGAAGAACCACCGTCGCACTCACAGTTCCCCCGTTGAGCGCCGAATACTCGATCGTCGTCGGTCCCGAGCCGCGGACCACGCATTCAATCGTCCGCGTGGTCCGTCCCGGCGCCCCGGTGCGCAGGAGGATCCCGTCCAGCTCCTCCTGCCCAATGCGCTGCAGCGGCTCCGTCCGGTAGAGGTTTGCGTGGCCGCGAAGAATGCGAATAACCTCCGCCACCTCGACGTCAGAGTCCCAGCCAGTAGCTCACCTTGACCGCGAAGAAGTTGTCCCCCGATTCCCCGAGCGACCCGAAGACGTCGCCCACGCCGGCGCGCACGTCGCTGGTCAGTCGGCGGGACCTGTCCTGTTGCCAGACGAGGTAGAGGGTGCTCCCCGGGCGCCACTCCCAGCGCAGAACCGCGGTGCTCCGGAAGGAGCGGAGGTTAAAGTCCCGATTGGAGAGGACGAACGAGTCGGCGCCGTCGGTGACCGCCCAGCTGCCGCTCTCCGTCCGTTCGATCGTGGTCCCTTCCGCTTCGCCATAGGTGCGCAGGTAACGGCTGCGGGGCGCGAGGAGCTCGCCGAAGTCGCGGTATCGCCCGCTCGAGGCGAAGGGCTGCGCGTAGATGTCGAGGTTCACATCGGGCTTCAGCGTGAAGTTGACGCGCGTCTGCATGGACAGCGTCGTCCGGTCGATGAAGGCGAAGATGTAGCGTTCCCCGTAGGTGATCTCCGGCCCGCCGTCGAGGGCCGTGAAGTACTGCCGCGAGGTCACCTGACGTGAGAAGGAGGGGCTCACGGTCACCTGCCACCGGTCGCCCGGGAGGAGGGAGAGCTGCCCGTCCGCGCTGGCGCTCCACCCCCCGAACTCGTCTCCTCCGAAGCCGGTCGAAATGCTCCACCGCGTCTCCGCCGATCCGCTGTTCTGGAGCCGGAGCGAAGCACGCCACTCTCGAGGAGTCTCCATGGATGGCCCGCCACGCGTCAGCTGCCACTCCTGCGCGGGGAGGTCCAGGTTCAACGAGGCGCTTGCCGACCAGAAGTTGTCGAAGGTGACGTTTCCGCTGCTGGAGAGTTGGATCCACCGCGCGTCTCCTGCGTAGTTCCACTCCGTCAGGTGGGTGAACTGGATGCGGTAGTTCCGGAAAAGCTCGCCCGGCTGCGTCTCGCGGTAGGTGAGGCTCTGACGGGCCTGGAGGCCGTCCGCTCCGGAGAGGCGTCCGACGTCGTTGAACTCGACTCCCGGAGATTCGGCGTCCAAGAAGATCGCCCAAAGCCAGTGGGTCCCGGCCACCTTGTCCAGGGAAACCGTGGCCTTGTAACCGGAGAGGGAGGTGCGTTCCGGGTCGAGGTTCACGTGAGTCGCGTCGGGACGCTGGTAGTAGCGGGGAGCCGCGCGTTGCACGCGAAGAATGGCGTCGGGGTCGCCGTTCACATGGCTCACCCCGCCACTCACGCCGAGCTCGTATGTCCCGCCCGCCAGCCGCCAGAGCGACTCCGTGGCCACCGTGAGGGCCCGTCGGGGCTCGTATGCGGCGAGAGGATCGTCCTCGCCGAACTCGCGCTGCACCCCCGCGACGAAGAGGCTCGCGGTGGAGCCCGCGGTCCCGAACTCCTGCTGGACCCGTGCGACCCCCCAGGTGGCGAGCGGCTGCACGCGAACTCCTTCGAACAGCTCCTCGCCGGCGTCGTAGATACGGGCGTGCTCCTCGCCCGTCACCGCCGCGAGAACGCCGATGGAGGTCCCGGAGGGAAGCCGTCCGGTCACCTTGGCGGCCCCGAGGATCGGCGTTTCGCCGGGGTAGTCCACGTAGTCGCCGGAGGCTCGCCCGCCCGCGGGAGGAGCGCCGATGCGCCGGGAATAGAAGTAGTTGTTGATGCTTCCGCTCAGGAGCTGGCTTCCTTCGGTGAAGAAGGGCCGCCGCTCCTGATTGAACGTCTCGTTCACGCTCAGGTTCACGACGGCGGGATCCACCTCCACCTGACCGAAGTCCGGACGCACGGTCGCGTCCAGGGTGAGGTTCGGCCCGAGCCCCATCTTCAAGTCGAGCCCCATGCGCGCCTCGAGATTCCGGCCGTCGTCGAAGGGGTCGTCCGGGTCGCGGTCGCCGTGGATGGTCGAGCCCCCTGCCAGGTAGGGGAGGAGCTCCACCCGGTAGGAGCTCGGAATGTCCGCGATCCCCTGGAGGTCGCCGAAGCGCGATGCCCACCCCTGCTCGGTCCTCGGAACGAGGATCCAGTAGTTGTCCTCGTTCTTCGACGGAATCCAGCGGTGGACGTTCAGCCCCCACACCTGATCGTCCCGATCGTCGAAGCGGAGCTGCGAGAAGGGGATCCACATCTCGGCGCTCCAGCCGTCTTCGTCCACCGTCACCCGCGCCTCCCAGATGGGATCGAAGCCGCGGTCCACGTCGCCTTCATTGTCGGAACGGTGGAAGTGATCGATGCGGACGCCGGCGGCGGAGACCCCGAAGCTGTGGGCGGTCCGCCGGTCCAGATAGGTGTCGAGCGAGACGAGGATGTATTCGGCGAGCGCCACCTGGTCGCGGCGGCCCATCGGCGCCTGGATCGAGGCCGTGCCCCCTTCCGCCTCCATCCGCGCGCCCACGTAAAGGGCCTCGCCGTCGTACGCGAAGCGCACCTCGGTCCGCTCCGAAGGCGCGGCGCCTTCCGTCGGCTCCTTCTGGACGAGGTCGGAGAGCGGGAGGGCCGCACTCCACGCCGCCTCGTCGAGGACGCCGTCCACCTCGATGGCGCCGGATTCCACCCGTACGGCGGTGGCGATCCGCCGTGGCGCTGCCGCCTCGTCGGGCGCGGCCTGGGCGAGGACGGGCGACGCCATGCAAGCGGCGAGGAGCGCGAAGAGGACAGGTCCCCACGGGCGCCCTGCCTCCGTCATCGACTCTCGACTCGTCGAGGCTCCAATGTCGCGGACCATCAGGGCACGCGGTCCACGAGAATGTAGAGGTCCTCGTCCACCTGCACCTGGACCGACGATGGCAGCTCGACCGGCTCGGTCTTCCATTCGCCGGTCTCGGGATAGATCCAGGCGAATCGGTCGGGGGCGAGAGTGACGCGCACCGGAAGGTCGAATCCCTCCACCTCCGCCCGCCACCGGTAACTGAGCGTGCCGTCGCGCACGGCGAGCTCGAGGATCGGGAGGGACGCGCGCCGCAGGTACTGGTCGAAGACGGGACCGAAGTCCCGTCCCGCGCGATCGCTGACGTAGGCTTCCACCTCCGCCGACGTCACCGTCTCGTGCCGGAACGTCTCGTTCAGACCCCGCAGGATCGAGCGCCAGAGGTCGGTATCGTCCACCACCTGCCGGATCGTGTGAAGGAGGTTCGCGCCCTTCGGGTACATGTCACCGGATCCCTCGCGGTTCACCCCGTAGGGACCGATGACTGGTCCGTCGTTCGCGATCCCCGCGCGCAGGCCGCGGATGTACCGGGCGCCGGCCTCCTCCCCCTGACGGCACTCCACGAAGATCCCTTCGGCGTAGTTGCCGAAGCCTTCATGGACCCACATGTCGGCGATGTCGTCGGTCGTGACGTTGTTTCCCCACCACTCGTGCGCGGCCTCATGCACGATGATGTAGTCCCAGGAGAGCCCGAGTCCGGTCCCCGAGAGGTCCTGGCCCAGATATCCGTTCACGAAGCGATTCCCGTACGCGATCGCGCTCTGGTGCTCCATCCCGAGGTACGGGGACTCCACCAGCTTGAAACTGTCCTCGTAAAACGGGTACGGGCCGAACCAGGTCTCGAAGCAGGTGAGCACCTCGGGGACCTGCGCGAAGTGCCGACGGGCGTCCGCCAGGTGCGGCTCGAGCACCCAATAGTCCAGGCTGAGGGGACCGGCCTCGCCGTCGAAGGTCTCGCCAAAGCGGACGTAGTCGCCGGCGCTGATCGAGATCGAGTAGGTGCTGATCGGGTTCGAGACCGTCCAGGTGTAAGTGGAGGTCCCGCCCGGATTTGCGACGACGGGCCCGGGACGTCCGTTCGTGACGGCGATCATCGGATCGGGAACGGTCACCCGGATCCGCATGCTGTCTGGCTCGTCCGACTGATGGTCCTTGGTCGGCCACCAGACGCTGGCACCGGTCCCCTGCACGGCCGTTCCCACCCAGGGGGCCCCCCTCGGGTCCCTCGCCCAGACGAATCCCCCGTCCCAGGGGGCGTTCGCGGCAACGAGTGGCTTCCCGCCGTAATGCACCGCCACCCGGTGTACGCTTCCCGCGGCGCCGCCCGGGGCGCGCAGGTAGAGGACGTTTCCGTCGCGCCGCCACTCTGCAGGGGACCCGTTCGCGAGGATACTGTCCACGGTCATCGTCGCGGCCAGATCGAGCTGCATGTCGCGGTCCGGGCCTTCGGTGACCACCCGATACTCGATCACGTTGCTGCCCGCGATGGAGGAGCTGGCGGGGTTCACGTGGACCGCCAAGTCGTAATAGGCGACGTCCCACCAGGCGCGTTCCGGTGTGATGGTCCCCCGGAGGGTGTCGGCGCGGGTGAGCGGCGGCTCCTGCTGGGCTGCCGCGGCGGCGGGGAGTGCCGGGAAGATGACCGCCGCGAGAACGGCGACACGAAGGAGAGAGGCGAAGGGGAGATCAAGCATGGTCAACGCGATACACCGGGAAGGGTTGGACGCTCCGGTCGGCGACGGGGGCCTCGAGGCTGCGGGCACGGGCAACTTGCGCGGTGCACCCGATCCGGGTCGTCCTCCGGGAACGACGAGGACGCCATGCTTCTGTCAAAATGTAGCCTCAGTGGCTACATTATCGGCATGAGGACCGTCGGTATCCGAGAGATGAAGAATCGCCTCTCCGAATTCCTCCGGATCGTAGCGGCCGGGGAGGTCGTGCTCGTCACCGATCACGGACGCGTCGTGGCTCAACTGGGGCCTCCGCCTGCCTTCGCGCCGCCTCCACTCGAGGAAGAAGATGCCCTCCGGAGGCTGGCTGCGGCGGGCAAGATCAGGCTTGCCGCAGGTCGCGTCCCGAGCCCGGGGTCGGCGGCCGTCGAAGGGGTTCCGCGTGGGATCGACACGGGGGCCTTGTTAGACGCCACGAGGGCGGAGCGCTCCGACGCGTGATCTACCTCGACTCATCGATTCTCATCGAGCTCTATCTCGACGGTGCGCGGGCGAAGGAGGCGCGCGCGATCCTCGACGAGCCGGAGCCCAAGATCTCTTCCTTCCTCATGGCGGTAGAGGTACCGATCGTCCTCCGAAGAGCGCTTCACGAGCCAATGCAAGGTCGGGTGCGTGACCGGTGTCTCGCCCGATTCGATGCCGACCTGAGCGACGTTTCGCTTGTGGACTCCCTCACGGACGTGGCGCTTCGGGTGCGATCGGACCGCCGCTTCGCAAAATGCCGAGCCCTCGACGCGGTGCACGCCTGCACCGCCCTCCTCCTCCGCGAGTGGACGGGACATTCCGTCAGGTTTGCGACCTTCGACGATCGGCTCGGGGAGCTCGCTGGGGAGCTGGGACTGGACTAGGGAAGCCGCGCCGTCGCGCTCACCGTCCCGCTCTCGAGCCACCGAGCGTCTCCCCAAGCCCTTCTGAGGCTTGCGAAGTCGCGTTCCACAAACCTATGTTTTCAACCACCTGTGCGACCCTTGGACGCCGGACGTTTGCTTCCTTACCGGGTCTCTACGGGAGCACCACCGTCGAGCTCACCGTCCCCCCCTTCACCGCCGAATACTCGATCGTCATCGGGCCGGAGCCACGCACGAGGTACTCGATCGTCCGCGTGGTCCGTCCCGGCGCCCCGGTCCGCACGAGGATCCGGTCCAGCTCCTCCTGATCAATGCGCTGCAGCGGCTCGGTTCGGTAGAGGTTGGTCACCCACCCCGCCGCGATGACGTCCACGTTCCCATCCACCGTGACGATGTCGGGGCGGACCACCCGGTTCTGCCGCGCCCGCACGGTGACGGTCGGGATGAGGCGATCGTTCCGGAATTCGACCCGCACCCGATGGACCCCGCCGCCGAGCGATTCCACGGAGGTCTCCCCCGCCTGCATCAGGGGCATCTGGTCCGCGTGGTAGAGGGTGAAGGCCATGTTCCGGTGGAAAAGCTCCATGCTCATGAATCGCGGGTTCACACGTCCTTCGAGTTTTCCCCACCCCCCCAATTCGACCGGGCCGTAGTCCGGGTGGTCGAAGGGAGTCCACTCGACGAACGTGTCTCCCATCTCGAGGAAGTCGTTGAAGAAGAAGCGCCCGGGCTGCCCTGCGATCGGGCTGTCGGAGTCTTCCTGCTGCGCCTGGAGGAGGGGCGAGTTGAAGTACTGCCCGCCGTTCCAGAGCTCGTTCGAGAAGGAGACGATCCCGAGCCCGTCGTTGGTCCAGTCTATGGACCCCCCATGGACCGTGTAGAGGCCGCGCCAGACCACGAGGTAGTCGTAGTAGGGAAGCATCCGCTCCCCCCATTCTCCCAGCTCGTCGTAAACCCGGACGTCCTGCGCCGGATACTCGCCCGCCCAGGCGGCGCCGGGCCCGCGAAGGATCATCCCGCCCGAGTTATGGAAGGACTGGAAGCCGGCGATGTTCGGGCGCGCCATCATGAAGTCGTTCAGCGCCCGCGCCTCGGGAAGCTGGAAGGGGTAGTCCATCGAGCCGCCCTGGACGTAGTTCGGCTGCCAGTCCGAGGCGTAGTTCCGGTTTGGGTCGTAGCCGCCGATCGGGTCCTCGTTCACGCGTCCGTCCCCATCGTCGTCCAGGCCCTCGGATCCGAGGAGGACCCAGTCGCCCCGCTCCCAGGGCGCGACCTGCTCCAGGATCCGCGGATCGACCGCGCCCAGCCGGTGCGTCCCTTCCCCCGGGACGTACTTGCGCATCTGCTCGATGACCCCGTTTCCGTTCAGGTCGTTCGGGCCATCCTCGTCGAAGAGTCCGTCTCCGTCGCTGTCCACGGGGACGTGTCCCGTGCGCGCTCCGGCTCCAGTCCCGTCGAGGAAGTAGTCTCGCCCGTCGGGGTTCACGCTCGGGACCATGTAAAAGACCCGCTCGTCCACGAGGCGGGTCACGTCCGCGATCCGGCCGTAGTTTTCCATCAGGTACCAGATCGTGTATAGGATGACCTCGGCCCCCTGGATCTCGTTCCCGTGGACGTTGGCCTCGATGAACATCGCTGTCTTGTCTTCCTCGGGGCCCGTCTCAGGGTTGTTGATCGTCATGAGCCACATTTCGCGTCCACCGTGACTCATCCCGGCCGACTGGAGCGAAAGGAATTCGGGCCAGGTCTCCTCCATCAGTTGGAGGCGCTCGCCGATTTCGTCATGATCGAGCCACCGGTCCCAGGTCAGCGGGAGGGTGTGCGGGGGATCGGAGCCCCTCAGCTGGCCGACTGCAGGCGCCGCGAGGGCGGGAAGGAGGAGTGCCGCCGCGAGGAGGCTGCGGGAACTACCCGCGAGCCGAGAGAAGGCCGTCTTCATTCGTCGCCTCCGAGCAGTACGGTCACCGTGTCAGTGCCTCCCTTCTGCGCCCGTGCCCGAATCTCAATGGACTCGCCGGGAGTTCCCCGAATCACCCACTCGAAGCGCTGGCGGGTCCCCGACCCCGCGAGCGTCGGGATCTGGCTCGACTTCTGGTCCCCCGTCACGAGGTCCTCCAAAGGGACCTCGATCTGGACGGTGACGGGGTCCACCGACCCCGCGACGACGCCGTGGCGAAGCGCGGTCGGGAAAAAGCCCTCGTTCGCGACCTCGGCGGAGATGGTGAAGAGGCCGCCGCCATGGCTTTCGACCTCGGTCTCGACGATGGCGATCCGGGGGAGCAGCTCCGCGAGCCGGAGAAGGAAAGCTCCATGCGAATCGCCGAGCGCGGGAATCTGGTCCGCCGGAGGATTCGTGAGCGCGTATGGCCGGAACCCTCCGATCTCGACCGGGCCGAATTCGGGGTGGTCGAAGGGGGCCCAGTCCACGAACGCATCCACGCCGAGCGCTTCGAGTGCCCTGAGCGCCTCACCTTCGAAGCCCGGCGCGCCCGCTTCCTCCTCCTCTTGGTCCGCTTCTTCTACGTCTTCTTCGGGTTCGGAAAGCGCCCACCCCTGCGTCGTGAACGAGGGGACCCCGAAGTGGAAATAGCCGTATTGGAAAAAGGCGCCCTCGGGTTCGCGATTCAGGCTCACCCGTTCGATCCCGGTCACTTCCCGGTACAGCTCCGAAACCTCGGTGAAGTAAGGGATGTCGTCGTCATGCACCTCGGTCTCGGGACGGCGGCCGGACTCGGGGTTGTTGTCGGCGCCGACCTGGGTGCCGCGGAGCTGGATACCGCCGCTCGCCGTTCCGGCGCCGAAAATGCCTGTGTTGAAGATCTCGTCGAGAGAGGCCTGGGCGAAGGCGGGAAGATCGGGGACGGTGGCGGGGGCGAGCCCCCCGTTGTCCCGCACCGGTGACACGAGGTTGTCCGAGTGCCCGAAGGTGAGGATCGCCGCGATGTTCCGGTGCGCGATCACGAAGTCAATCAGAGCGCGCGACTCGGGTTCGCTCACCATATGAGGGCCGGCATCCCGTTCATAATACGGGTACACATGTTGGAAATTCCGGTTGAGATCCACACCGCCCACGCCGTCCTCATTCAGGAACCCATCCCCATCGGTGTCCGCCCCCTCCCAATAGAGGGTGAGCGTTCCCGCCCTCCCCGCCGCGGGATCCGCTTCCTGCACGAGCCGGGGGTCGTCCTCGTGGACCACGTATGCCCCGAGCGGATCGGGGACGCGCATCAGGGTGATGAGGCCATCCCCGTTCAGATCCCCGGGGGGATCCTCGTCCGTGCGGCCATCGTTGTCGTCGTCGAAGGGGCGGCGGTTCCCGCTCCCGTCCGCGAGGACCGACCCGAACATCCCCTCGGCCCCGTCCGGATTGAGGCGGGGCACGAGATAAACGACCCGGTCCGTCAGCGCCCCGGCGTCACTTCCGTCGCCCTCGACGAGGTCGCGCAGGATCTCCAGGGCGAGCTGGCTCCCGATCAGGTGGTCGGCTTCGAGGTTCGCGACCACGAGGATCCCAGGGCGCTCTGCCGCCGGCGCCGCTCCCGGTCCCAGGACTTCGACGAGCCAGATCTCCCGCCCGCCACCCGAGAGGCCGAGGGAACGTATCGAGGCCCGATTCGACGCATCCACGAGCTCTTCGAGCTCATCCGTGAGGGCCGCGAAGGGGAGGTACGCCGGCGCCTGTGCCGCCGCGGGGAGGGGAAGGGCGCAGGCCGCGAGGATCACGACCGCGGCCGCGACCTCGAGGGATCCGCGATTCCAGCGTGGCTCCAGCATTGCGCGGTCTCCAAACAGGGGGGACGAAGTGGGGCAAGGTGGCGTCTCCCACCCGGAGCGGCAAGCGGGTGGCGGCCCAAGAAAGTGTTGACTTTTCCAACGGAAACCGCGATTCTGACCCGTTAGCCCCGTATGGATCGGGGTGCCAAGTCTTTGATAGGGTGACGGTCCCTTCGAGAGTGGCCGTCACTTTTGAATTGTGGCCAGAGTGGTCACGCACCGCGCGGGGATTCCGCGCACATCGAGTAGTCGGGACGTACGTATCATCGTCACTCCGACTCACCAACCTAGGAGCGCGATCGATGCGTACCAGGGGAAAAGTAAAGTGGTTCAACGACCAGAAGGGGTTCGGTTTCATCACCCCTGAGGACGGGAGCAAGGATTGTTTCGTCCATCACAGCGCGATTCAGGCACAGGGCTTCAAGACCCTTGCCGAGGGCGCCACGGTCGAGTTCGACGTCGTGCAGGGCCAGAAGGGCCCGGCGGCCGAGAATGTGGTTCCGGTCTGAGTGACCGTCGAATCCACCGCACGCAGCGGGCCGTCCCGAGTTATTACTCGGGGCGGCCCGTTGTTTTTTAACGGGCGTCGAGGTCCCGCCCCCGCATGGGCACTCTGATTTGAACGAGCTCTCGCCCGAACGGACGCGCGTCGCGCAGATCAATGCGATGCTCGCTCCCTTCCAGGGACCCGAGCTCAAGCGGAGCGTGACTCAGCTCTCGGTCAGCGCGGCCGGCTTCTTCGGGTTCTGGTACGCAATGCTCCGGAGTCTCGAGGTCAGCTACTGGCTGACCCTTCTCTTAGCGATTCCGGCTTCCGGATTCCTTCTGCGGCTCTTCATGATACAGCACGACTGCGGGCACGGGTCGTTTTTTCGGTCGCGTCGCGCCGCTTCGATCGTTGGACACTGGATCGGAGTCCTCACCCTCCTCCCGTACGACTATTGGCGGAGGACGCACGCCTTCCATCACGCGCACTCCGGCGATCTCGATCTCCGGGGATTCGGAGACGTGGTCACGCTCACGGTGGAGGAATACCTGGCGCGACCCCCGTCCGGGCGCCTCGCCTACCGCATCTATCGGAGTCCCCTGGTGCTTTTCGGCGTGGGTGCTCTCTGGCACTTCGTCATCAAACAGCGTTATCCCCGGGAGGTGCCGAAGGATTGGACGCGGGCATGGCGGAGCATCTGGCTCACGAACCTCTCCATCGCCGCGGTCGTGGCCTTTGCCGTGGCCCTGGTGGGGTGGCAGAGCTTCCTCCTCATCCAGGTGCCGATCATCGTCATGACCTGTTCGGCCGGGGTCTGGCTCTTTTACGTGCAGCACCAATTCGAAAACACCTACTGGGAGAGGAAGCCCGAGTGGGATTTTTACGACGCGGCGCTGAAAGGGAGCTCGCACCTGGTCCTTTCCGCTCCGCTCCGATGGATCACCGCGAGCATCGGCCTTCACCACCTGCACCACCTGAGCCCACGGATCCCGAATTACAGGCTCCAAGAGTGCCTCGACGCGACTCCCGAGCTCGAAGCCGCGACGAAGGTCACCGTCATGACGAGCTGGAAGCTGACACGGCTGCACTTGTGGGATGCGGAAGCCAGCCGGCTCATCGGATTCCGCGAATTAAGAGCGAGGACCGCGGCCAGTTGAGTTGGTGAACCGCCGGGGCTGACGGCGCCCCCCCGGGGACCTCGCCCGACGGCCTCGCCGGACCCGAATTCTGGGTCGCCCCCCCCGCACACCGTCCTACCCTCCGACTGTGCCCGCTATGAGGGAGAGCGGCTGAGCCTAAGCGGGCCGCGCCCCCGGCACGAGCGAACCGACCCAGGCGAGGCCAATAAAGCCACGCGTCGACAGAACGAAGCCGACCTGAAGGAATCCGGCGGTCGAGTCATGCGCCCTCCTTCACGCAACATGCGAATCGGGAATGTCCCTCCACATGCTTGCAAATGAGGTGCCGACGTCGGTCAATTCGCCCGCGAATAAACCGCGAATAACTTCTCCTCGAAGAGGTCGAACTCTTCCGCCAGCTGGTAGCCCGCCGCGGCCATCCACGCCGTGACTTCCTCCTGGGAGATCATGAGCGTCGGATCGCTCTGGTGGGGATTTCCGTCGAGGTTTCGGTCGTAGTCCACGACGACGATGCGGCTCGCGGGCGCCATGTACCCCGCGAGCGTCATGATGTATTCGGCGCGTTTCTCGATGTGATGGAGGACGTCGTGGAAAAAGGCTACGTCCACATCGTTCCGCGGGAGTTTCGGGTCCTCGAACTCGCCGAGCACGGCCTGCACGTTGGCGACCCCCTCGGCGCGAGCCTTCTCCTGGATGATGGGGAGAAAGTCTGCGTCCACTTCCTGAGCGAAGACGACGCCGGAAGGGCCGACGACGTTCGCCATCGGGATGGAAAAGATCCCGGTTCCCGCGCCGATGTCCGCGACGATATCGCCCGGCTGAAGCATCATGCGCGCGACGACATTTTCGATGTCGAGGGTTGCGAGGCGCCGGCCGCTCTCCAGCGTGACTGCCCATTCCTCGGCGGGCCGGCCCCCGAGCTGCGCGGAAAGGGGGAGGGCGCTGACGAACAGGAGGCCCATGATCGTGGCCGTGAGAATCGAGGGACTGCGAGGCGTAAGCATCGAGTCTTTCCTTTGAAGTCGGGTCGCCTTCAGTTGGTCCCAGCCTTTCTCCGAGCGACGGTGACGGAGAAAATCAGCCCTCCGAGGAGGACGGTCAACAAGGAGAGGGTCGATTCCACGGGTCGGCCGCGGAAGGCCCAGTACATCATCCAACTTGATACCCCGAGGAAGAGGATCGGGCTCCACGGATATCCCCACGCCCGAAACGGCCGCTCTGCGGCCGGGCGCCGGAAACGGAGAACGATGAGACAGGAGACCGCGAGGCTCGCGAAGAGCGAAATCGTAAACCCCGCATACTGCTGGATCTGATCGACTCTCCCCGACATGATGATGATCGAGGTTACCACGCCCTGTGCGATGAGGGCGACGGCGGGCGCGCCTCCGCTCCGAACCCGGGCGAGGAAGGAGAAGGGGTGGAAGTCCTTCCCAAGCGCATAATAGACCCGGGGGCCCGCGACGGTCATGGCGGAAGCGGAGGCCAGGATGGACGCGCAGAGGACGACCGTGACGAAGGACACTCCCCACGTTCCGAACAGCGTCCGAGATGCCACGAGGCCCACCTCGACCTGCCCGGCGAGCTCGTCCGCCGTCGCACCATAGAAGTAGACGGCATTCAGTCCCAGGTAGAGGAGGATGACGAGACCCGTTCCGAGGAGGAGGGAGCGGGGAAGGTCCCTCTGTGGTGCCTGCATCTCACCGGCCACGTAGGCAGCCGCGTTCCACCCGGAATAACAGAACATCACGAAGATGAGAGAGGTCCCCATCGCGGAAAAAGTGTCCGTGCGGCTCAGTTCGGCGTACCGCGGTGACACCGTGGTCAGGTTCGCGAAATCTCCGGAACCGACCGCGAAGGCGCCCAGGATGATCGCCGCGATCCCGGCGACCTTGAGAACGGTGATGAGGTCGTTGAAGACCGTCCCCGATCGGACGGCCCGCAAATGCACGCCGACGAGAAGCCAGACGATCGCGATGGCGGTGAGGTCCGTCAGGGCGAGGGGGCCCAACGCGAGCTCGGAGTCGCCCAGGGCGGGCACGAAGTGGGCGAGGTAAAGGACGAAACCCTTCGCCGCCGCCGCGATCGGCGCGGAAAACCCGGCGATGAGCGAGACGAAGGCGCTCATGAATCCGACCGCCGGTCCGTAGGTCTCCCTCAGGTACACGTACTCGGCGCCCGCATGGGGCATCATCGCGCCGAGCTCGGCGAAGCAGAGGGCGCCGAGAAGGGCGAGGGCGCCCCCGACGATCCAGAGCACGAAGATGAGTCCGGGGTGGCCGAGGTCCGCCGCCTGGAATCCCGTGGTCGTAAAGATACCGGCACCGATCATGTTCGCGACGACGAGCGCCGCCGCCGACCTCATCGCGAGGTGGCGGTGGAGCGCGGGCGCCACCGCGGGTCCGGGGGAGGGTTTCGCCAACGCGCTCAGGTCAGGGCGCCGTCAGGTCGTAGACGAGATTCTCCGGTGCGGGCCCGAAGGAGGCCCAGGTGACGACCGGAGTCTGCTCCACGCCCGGCTGCGCCCAGTCGCAGACGCCCTCCGGGAAGATCGAGCGAAGCCTTGCCAACTCGGCGTCCGAGAAGGTCACGTCGTAGCCGGACGCGGCGATGGGCTTGAGGGCACACTTGAGCACATTTCCGTGGAGCGGGCCGCCCGCCTCTCGACGCGTGAACGAGTACGACGGAAATCGCTCGTTACAGGGAGTGCCGGGCTCGCTGGAAAAGGTCTGCGGCTCCGCGACGAAGCGGGCGGGCTCGCCCTCGATGTCGCTCGGAATCCAGCACCCGTCCACCGCTCGTTCAGGGCGGTTTCTCCGGAGCTTCTCCATGGCGCTGTCATCCGAAGGATCGGCGGCGATAGCCGCGAGCCAATCCATCATGACCCCCCAGGTCTGGCTGGCCGGCACGGAGCCCCGCCACAAGAGGTGGTTGTCGGAGTAACCGTTCGAGGCCTGGATCCGTTCGCGGACGGCGAAGTGGAACCACTGGTAGTGGTAGCTCCGCGTATCATTGTATCCGCCCGCATCGACGACCGGGATGGCAGCGAGGCCGCCCCCGCCCCCGAGCGTCACTCCGCTCTGGTAGGCGCGCCGGATCGCTCCGGCGTCTCCCGAGGAGCGGGGAGCGACGTAGTTGGCGTCGTCGTCGTAGCCGCCGATCTGTTCATTCAAGTCGAGGAAAGCGGTCGGCGTAATCGCGCCCGTGTTCAGGGCAGAGAGGCCGTATTGGACGCCGACGTTGTCAAAAGGACGTAGCGCGAAGCCGGTCACCGGGTCGACTCCGTAGACGTTGCGCGCAGCGTCGAAGACGGTGGGACGCGCTCCGGCAGGATTCGTGACGGGGTGATAACGGAGCTCCTCGGGGATGGAGGCGTGCCAGCGCGCGGAGACGTACCCCTCGATGTCTTCCCTCCCGGGGACTGGGTCGGTGCGCTGGCTCTGGTTCGCCGCGTCTTCGAAGGCCTCGACTCCCGAGTACCCGGTGATCGCCACTTTCTGCTCGTCGGTGAAGCGTCCCGGCTCCGTCGCCGCGAAATAGTGGGTCAGGAGGTGGGCGTCGAGCCCCGCGATCGCGATGGAGAGCGCGTCCGGAAAGGTGGAAGTCGCGATCACACCGTCTATGAGACCGGGAAAGGCGTCGGCGACCTGGAGGCCCGTGTAGGCACCCCCCGAACCGCCGATGCTCACCGTGAAGTCGGGCGCCCCGAACGTCTCGATGAAGCGTTCCTTCCCCATCATCGTCGTCTCGCCGGCGAGGAAGGCGTTACAGGAGTTCGTCGGGTGGTTGAGGGTGTTCGTAAAGACCGCATACCCTTCGCCGAGTCGGGCCACGTTCGCGCCCCCGAGCGGACTTACACCCATGGCGGCGCCCTGCCGGTACCATCCGGTCGGGCATCCCGAGCCGTGGACCGCGATCAGCCGCCGATTCCACGCGGGAGGTGCAGAGAAGGGGGTCGGCTCACGATCAGTCCGTGGGTTGTGGAGAATGGCATTCTGGTAGATTCCCCGGTTCATCGGGCCGGTCTCGATCCGCACGATGAAGGGGACCTGGATGCCGTCCGTCGTGGTGGTCATCGCCACGTCCCGCGGAAGTGGCGCGCCGGCGGGGAGGGGCATCCACTCATCCGTCGCCGCGGAGCGAAAGACGTGTTGGACCACGGTTGGGACCGCGCAATTTTCGTCGAGCGGCGCCCCGAGCGACGTTCCGTCGGGAAGGGTGAAGTCCTCGGACTGACAGATGAAGGGTTGGATGTGCGGACCGGACACGATGGGGCCCGACATCGGGTAGTTCGTGACTTCGAGCATCGCGTCGGGGGTGTCGAAAGGCCCTCCATCCACCCGTAGCATGCTCTTTCCGAGGGGGAGGCCGGTCACGAGGCCGACAAAACGGCCGGGCCCGTCCGTGGCATGGAAGGCCTCCGAGATGTCGCGATCGCCCGCGAAGACCGCGATGGGAGTGCCGGTTTCCCCTTCCGCGGACCGCGCCGCATCGACCGGCACGACCACCTCGACCAGAACGTCTCCTCCGCTCACGCGGTCCGGGTGCGTCGAGATCGTTGCGAGACCGACGAGCGAAGCGGACTCTCCCGCATCCCCGAGCTCGGAGCAACCGACGAGAATCGCAATCGCACCCGCCGTGGCCGCCATGCCGCCCACCCACCTGTTTGCGCTCATCGGTTCTCCTGGTCGTGTCGCTCTTAGTTGGGGCTGACTTCGACCCTCCGGTTCAACGCCCGTCCCGCGGACGATTCATTGTCCGCGATCGGCTGTCCTTCCCCACGGCCCACCGGCCGGAGCCGTGCGTCCGCTACGCCCCGCTCCACGAGCCATGCGTCCGCTACGCCCCGCTCCACGAGCCATGCGATGACCGCCTCGGCGCGGCGTTGTGAGAGATCCAGGTTGTGTTCATCGGTGCCGTCCCAGTCCGTATGTCCGGCGATCGTGACCGCGAGGGTTCCCGTCGCCTGGAGTGCCGCAAGGACGCGCTCTAGCGCCGGAGTCGCGTCCGGTCGGAGGACGTCGGAGTCCACGTCGAAGTTGATCCCGTGGATGATCGCGACTTCTCCGGCCTCCAACGCTTCCGCGATCGGGTCGGTCGCCTCGGGCGCCTCCATGCACTGTAGGGCGGCGCCGGGGTCGGGAGAAGCCCAGAAGTCGCTGAAGCCGGCGGTGAATCGGGCGCCCACCAGCTCGCCTGCCTCGGTGACGCTCGCGAGCACGGGTGTCAGTCGCCCGCCTTCGGGCGCGAAAAGGAGCTGGGCCAGACCATTCACGATGCTGCCGGTGACCTCCGCCTGGCGTCCCCCGGCGATCTCACAGCCACGGATCGAGGACCCTTCCTGGATGAGCTCGATCACGTTCGTGCCTGGGACGTCGTTGATTCCGGTCCGCCGAAGGCGCCAGCGGCCGGTGAACTTGTCGTCCGCGTCAGCGATCGGTTCCTGCGTTCCGTAGCCGATGAGCTCCGAAAATACGGTTTCGTCGAAGTCCGCGGGCGGGGGAAGGAGGCGGTCCACCAGTCGGACCCGAAGCCATCGCACGGGACGGGGCTCCGAGACCGGGAACTGCTGAGGTTCGGTCTGGTCGAGCTGGACCGTCAGAGTCGCCAGCGGGGTGAAACCGCCCTCCGGTCCTTCCACCGACCCCTCGATCTCGATCGTGCGGACGTGCCGCCCGCGCGCCGGCCCGAATTCATTGATGACCGGAATCGCGAAGGTGTCGAAGGTCGTGAGAGCGGGGAGCTCGATGACGAATCGGTGGGGGAGGGGCTCCCGCCGCGGAATTCCGATCCCGAGGGTGCGTGTGCTTCCGTCGATCGCGTTGCGAATGGTCTCGTTGGTTCCCGGTGCCTCGAGGCGGACCGCAAAGGCTCCCGTGCCCCAGCTGAGAAGGTCCGTTCTTCCCTGGGACCCGCCCGTCGTCGCCGTCGGAGTCTGCGCGATCGCTCGATCGACTCCGGGTCCGGCGAGGAAAGCGAGAACCAGTGCCATAACTGCGGCTTTCAGGACGGGGCGTCCCGACATTCTATTCTCCACGTGAAGGTCGACCTCGGACGGAGCGGTGGGAGGGCGGCCCGTCCGGTGACGCGGTTCCTGAGCCCCCGGGTCTGGCGCCTTGAGCCGGGAAGGCCCATAGTCCGCTCCCGGCGTGGAAAAGTCCATACCGGGGCATTTATGACGAGGAGAACGTTCATGATTCGGAACAACCGAGCTCTTTGGATCGCGGCGGTCGTGTTTCTGGTGGGTTGCGGCGGATCCGGCCAGACCGATGCCGACACGCAGGACGGTGCGCCGACCACCGTGGCGGAGGCCATGCAGGCGGCAGCCGGCGCGATGCAAGACATGCCCGGAATGGCGGCGAACACGAACGCGCCGAGCTTTACGCCGGAGCAGCTCCGGGACCGGATGCCGGAGACGGCGGCGGGGCTCCCACGGACCGAGCTTTCCCTGACGAACACGGGCATGCCCGGGATGACGATGACCAACGTCCAGGCGACCTACCAAGCGCCAGGCGCCGGCTCGATCGACGTCATGATCACGGACCTCGGTGCGATGCCGGGGATGGCGATGGGGATGGCAGCTTGGTCCATGACGACCTTCGATCGCTCCACCGCCAACGGGTTCGAGCGTACGACAACGTACGAGGGCTACAAGGCGTTCGAGTCTCAGGAAGTTCGGGGAGCAACCACGGACTCCGCGTTTCATGTCGTGGCGGGAAACTACCTGGTGCAGCTGATCGGCGACAACGTCCCGCTCGAAACGCTGAAGGACGTTGCTGGCGACCTCGGCGTGCGCGCGTTGGGGGGGTAAGGTTCCTTACTGCGGGAAGGCGGCCCGCGGAAGGCTGGGGAAGATCCGGAGCGCGTTTTCGTAATAGACCTTCCTGAGCACATCATCGGGGAGGTCCGCCCCATAGAGCTTCCAGAAGGCGTGGTAGTCGCGGTAGTAGTCGAAGTACTCGTCCGCGGTCTCCAACACGCGCCAGTAATAAGGATACTCGCTCGGCTGCCAGGAGTCCTTCCCGAAGAGGATCCGGTCCTGGTAGCGGGTGAAGAAGTCGCGAACCGCCCTGGGTTGGCGGCCCAAGTCGTAAAGAACCGCTCCCATTTCCACCATCACGTTCGGGAACTCATCGAGCATCTGGGCCGCGCGGCCGAGATCGTTCGTGTGCCAACCGAAATGGGCCGCGATGAAGGTGGTCTCGGGGTGGCGGCGGAAGACGTTGTCGCGCTCCTCCATGAGCTGGTCGAAGGTGACGCCGTCCGGGTCGTAATTCCGCCGGTCCGCGAAGAGCGCGAGCTCGAGCCAGCGCTCGTTTTCGAAGCCGATCGGCTGGAAGAATTCCTGCGGCTCGGCCGTGTGGATGAAGGCCGGCACATCCAGCCGGGCGAGCGTCTCCCATAGTGGATCGAGGCCGGGGTCGTCCACCGCGAGCCGCGATCCGTCGGCCTTGAGGGTGGTGAGGCCGAAGCTCTTCGGAACTTCACCCACGCCGATCGCGCCCGCCGCGATGTCCGCCTCGAGCTGCGCGACGGCGCGCTCTTCCCACCCGGGGGCACCGACACCCTGGAGGTCCAGTCCGGCGAGGACGCGGAAGCGGTCGCGGTGGTCGCTCGCGGCAATCGCGTCGAGGGTGATTCGAAGCCTCTCTCCCGAAAGGTTATCCGCGGAGATGTAGAGGCCGATGTTCAGCTCGTCGAGCGAAACGACCATCTCCTCGATCGTGCCCGGGTTGGCGAGCCCCTGGGCGTGCCCGTGAACGTCCACCACGGGATACCGCGCGCGCGGCACGGGATTCTCCTCCACGACCAGCGTGGAGCGCGGGCGGTAGTCCAGGATGCTCGGCGCCTCGAACTCGGGCGCGCGGCACATCAGGGGCCGCCACTCGGTCATTCCGGGAGGGCATTGCTCACCCGGTTGAATCGACGTTCCGCCGCGCCCCCCCTGCGCGAGCGCCGTTTCCGGCGCGAGCGCGATCGCCATGGCGCCGGCGATGAATAAGGCGGCGAAAGTTGGGATGCCGCGCATGATCAAGCTCTTTGGTTCGGGGAGTGTGGCCGATCAGGTTATACGGCCGAAGACGTGCGTTGGATCCATACTTCGAAGGCCCGTCGAAGCTAGACGGCGCCCACGAGGCGGGTCAAGGCGAGTCTCGACGAGGTCCGGTTCGCCGCAAATCACCGGCTCCGCTATCGGTAGCCGTGTCCCAGCACCGGCCTTGGCACGTAGTGGGCCTCCAGCCGTTCGATCTCGGCGGGCGCGAGCTTCACCTCGAGCGCACCCAGGGCGTCTTCGAGATGCTTTATCTTCGTCGCGCCTATGATGGGGGCCGTGATCCCGGGTTTCGCAAGCAGCCAGGCGAGGGCGGCCTGCGCCCGCGTGAGGCCCCGTTCCGAAGCGACTTCCCCGACCGCACCGATGATCCGGTCGGCCTCGGGATACGAATAGAGCTTGACCGCGTAGTCGTCCACCTCGCCACGCGCCGTGGAGGTCTTCTCTCCCGTGGGTCGCGTCAGGTACCCGCGCGCGAGCGGACTCCAGGGGAGTAGTCCAATCCCCTCGGACCGGCAGAGTGGGATCATCTCGCGCTCCTCCTCCCGGTAGAGGAGGTTGTAGTGGTTCTGCATGCTCACGAAGGGCGTGGTCCCGCGGAGGTTCGCCGTGTGGAGCGCTTTCGAGAACTGCCAGGCGTACATGCTGCTCGCTCCGATGAAGCGGGCGTACCCCGCCTTCACCACGTCGTGGAGCGCCTCCATCGTCTCTTCGATCGGTGTGTTGTAGTCCCACCGGTGGATCTGCAGGAGATCCACATAGTCCACGTCGAGGCGCCGGAGCGCGTCTTCGATGGCATGAAGGACGTGTTTGCGGCCGAGCCCGCCCCGGTTCGGGAGCTCTCTCATCGGAAAAAAGAACTTCGTGGCGAGGACGACCTCGTCGCGGCGCGTGAACTCCTTGAGGAGCTTTCCCGTCACCTCTTCGCTCGCGCCCATGGAGTACATGTCGGCCGTATCGAAGAAAGTGATGCCGGCCTCGACCGCGCGCTTCACGAAGGGGCGTGCCTCGTCGGGCGGGAGGACCCAGCTTCGCCACTTCGGGTCTCCGTAACTCATCATTCCCAGGCAGAGGCGCGAAACGACGAGGCCGGTGCGGCCGAGGTTCACGTACTCCATTTCACTCCTCCGGGAGTCGCATGAAGGGCTGGCGCAGGTCGTCGGTCTTCCAGGTGAGCGCCTGCTCCACCAGGAGTTCCTGCTCGAGTTGGTGCACCTTCAGGTGCCCCGTCGCGGGGGAGGCCGCCGCGGGGCGTCCCGCAAAGATCGGTCGCCGCATCTCGCGGCGGCCTTCGTCTTCGTCTTCGAGGATGTATTCGATTCTTCGCATGACGAAGTGCCATCCGCCCATGTTCGCCGGCTCTTCCTGGCACCAGACGATCTCCGCGCGAGGGTACTTGGAGAGCTCGCGGTGCACGCCGTCACGGGGCCAGGGATAAAACTGCTCGACGCGGACGACCGCGACGTCGTCGAGCCCGAGGGCTCGCCGCCGGTCGAGGAGATCGTAATAGACCTTTCCGGAGCAGAGGACGACGCGGCGCACGCCTTCCCCGTCCGCGATGGATTCCGTTTCCCCGATGACCCGCCGAAATCCGGTACCCGGACCCAAGTCTGTGAGCTTCGAAACCACGAGCTTGTGGCGGAGCAGCGACTTCGGGGCCATCACGACGAGGGGCTTCCGAAAGTTTCGCCGCATCTGCCGGCGGAGCGCGTGGAAATAGTTCGCCGGGGTCGTGCAGTTTACGACCTGCATGTTTTCCTGCGCGCACTGCTGGAGAAATCGCTCGAGCCGCGCCGACGAGTGCTCGGGGCCCTGCCCCTCGAAGCCGTGGGGGAGGAGGACGACGAGCCCCGACATACGGAGCCACTTCGTCTCCCCTGAGGAGATGAACTGGTCGAAAATCGCCTGCGCGTTGTTCGCGAAGTCTCCGAACTGGGCTTCCCACGCAACGAGCGTGTGTGGATCTGCGAGTGAGTACCCGTATTCGAAGCCGAGGACCGCAAATTCGGAGAGAGGGGAATCCATCACCTCGAAGGGGGCCTGCTTTCCGGGCGCGATGTTCGACAGGGGGTAATACCGCCGCTCATCCTCCTGGTCCACGATTGCCGCGTGCCGCTGGGAGAAGGTCCCGCGACAGGTGTCCTGCCCGGAGAGACGCACCGGCGTGCCTTCGATGAGAAGGGTGCCGAGGGCGAGTGCCTCGGCCGTCGACCAATCTATCCCGCTCCCGGACTGGATCATCTTCCTCCGATGATCGAGTTGGCGGACGAGCTTGGGATTCGTGTTGACCCCCTCCGGGACGCGGGAGATCGCGAGACCGACTTCCCGGATGATGTCGAGCTCCACGGCCGTCGGGTCGTCGTGCTTTTCCTCTTCCCCGACGAGGCGGGTGAGCCCTTCCCACTGCCCCTCCATCCAATCCGCTTTGCCGGGGCGATACCTGGCCGCGCCTTCGAACTCCGCGTTGAGGTGGGCACGAAACGTGTCGGAGATCGACTGGAGCTCTTCGGCCGTGAGGACCCCCTCCTGCACTAGGCGTTCACCGTAGATCTGGCGAGTCGTGGGATGCTCCGCGATCGCCCGGTACATGATCGGTTGGGTGAACATCGGTTCATCGGCCTCGTTATGGCCGTGGCGCCGGTAACAAAAGAGGTCAATCACGACGTCCCGCTTGAAGCGTTGGCGGAAGCGGGCCGCGAGGTCGGCGACCCGGTTCACCGCGTCGGGGTCGTCACCGTTCACATGGAAGATCGGAGCGTTCAGCCCCTTCGCCACGTCGGTCGCGTACGGGGTCGAGCGCGAGGCGACGGGACTCGTCGTGAAGCCGATCTGGTTGTTCACGATGACATGGATCGTCCCGCCGGTTCGATATCCGCGCAGCTGAGAAAGGTCGATGGACTCGGGAACGACTCCCTGGCCCGCGAAGGCGGCGTCACCATGGATGAGGAGCGCAACGACCCGCTCCCTGGCTTCGTCTCCCCTCTGCGCTTGCTTCGCCCGCACCTTTCCGAGGACGACCGGATTGACCGCCTCGAGGTGGGAGGGGTTCGCCGCGAGGGAGAGGTGCATCGGTCGCCCCTCGATGTCGCGATCGGCCGACGCCCCGAGGTGGTACTTCACGTCGCCGGAGCCGAGGACGGACTCGGGCTGAGCGGGGTTCCCCTGGAATTCGGCGAGGATCGCCTGGTAGGATTTCCCGAGCGTGCGCGCGAGTACGTTCAGCCGCCCGCGGTGGGGCATCCCGATCCCGACCTCTTCGACGCCGAGGGAGGACATCGTCCTGAGGAGCTGTTCGAGGCAGGGGATCGTGCTCTCCCCACCGTCGAGACCGAAGCGCTTTGTCCCCGGATATTTCACATGGAGGTAACTCTCGAATCCTTCGGCATGCGCCAGCTCCAGGTAGATCTGCCGCCTCGCCTCCGGTGTGAGGCGGGACCGCCAATCTGCTTGTTCGACATGCTGTTGGATCCAGGCGCGTTCCTCGATCTCCTGGATGTGCATGTACTCCACGCCGATCGTCGAACAGTAGGATTGGCGGAGGACATCGAGGATCTCGCGGAGGGTCGCCGTTTCGAGGCCCGCCAGGCTCGCGTATCGGTCAATGAAGATCGGGGTATCGAGGTCCCCTTCCGTGAAACCGTAGGTCCGATAGTCCAGGTCCTTGTGGGGCTCAGGCTTACGGATCTTTAGGGGATCGAGGTCAGCTTCCAGATGTCCGAGCATCCGGAAGCACCGGATCAGGATGCGGGCGCGGACGGAAAAGGAGGAGGCGCGCCGGACCGCCTCGGGGGAGACCCCGCCGCCCGCCCGGGCCCGGAGCGCGGGATCCCGCTCGGTCAATTCGGTGAAGAGGGTGCGCCAGTCGCCCTGTACGCTCCACGGGTCTTCGAGGAATCGCTCGTATTGCTCGGCGACGAAGCCGCCGTTGACGCTCGAAAGGAGGGCGTCGAGAGTGTTTGCCATGGATGAATATACGTTAGAATCCCGCGGGCGGGCTGGGAAATGAAGCGTGTCGAAGCGGCCGGCCGGGGTACTTTCGGGGCGCTGAGGAGACTACGTTGAACGGGCTCGGCGCGGTAGTGGGGGAAGGGGGCCGGAATTCCCGCCCCCAAGGGATGGAAAGGTCGAACCCCGGATGAACCTTGAAGTTGCGGAGGATTGAGTCGGCATGGCCTCACCGGACCTCGTTGGCGCGCTTCCCCGGATCCTCGACCGGATGCGTTGCCCCCACTGCTCGGGAGCCCTTTCCGTGGCGGGTGAGGCGCTCGTCTGCGCGGACTGCGGCACCGCCTTTCCCGTTCGGGAGGGGATCCCCCTCCTTGCGGTGCATGGGACGGCCGAGACCTGGGCGGCGGACACCTCTTCCTACACGAGCGCCGACTACCAGCGAACATACGAAGACCTCGGCGAGGCCAGCGGATACAACGAGGCGTATCGGCGGGAGAGGACCAAGCGGTGGAGCACGGAGCGGGAATACCGGATCCTATCCACCTTGCTCGGGACGCAACCCAAGTCTGAGGTCCTCCTCGACCTCCCGAGCGGAGGGGGGCGACTGAGCGCGGCTCTCTCCTCCCACACCGACCTTCTCGTCGAGGCGGACATCGGCTTCGGACAGCTCCTCTACAACCGCGGAAACCACTCCGACCGCGAGGACCGGGTCTGGTTGACGGCGTCGGCGTTTCACATCCCCTTTCGCGATGCCGCCATGGACGGGGTCGTTTGCTGCCGTCTCTGCCACCATCTCCCGACACCGGAAGAAAGAGAGCGGCTCGTCGCCGAGCTCCTCCGAGTGGCCCGCCGCTTCGTGATCATGACTTTCTTCGATCGCCACTCGGTGAAAAATCTGCTTCGCCGGGCTCGGGCGCCCTTCAACAAGAAGCCACCCAAGATGACGATGACCGTCGCTCGCGTGGGCGAGCTGGCCGCGGCGGGCGGGGCGAAGTTGGAGGCGTATCCCCCTCTCTCGCACCTCTTCTCGGGGCATCGGTATGCCCTGATGGTCAAGCGTTGACGAGGAATGCGCGGCCCCGAGCCCCGCGATCTCGTCGCCACGCTGGCGCCCTCCGAGGCGGCTCTCCTCAAGCGCGAGCCGGGGACGCTCGTCTGGCGTGAAACTCGCGCCGACGGCGCTCGCGTCGTCGCGAAGCTCTACCGCCGCCGCAGTCGGCTGACCTTCCTCCGGTCGAAGGTGACCCGCTTTCGGGCGGAACGGGAGTTTCGCCGACTGCGCCACCTGCATCGGGCGGGCATTCCCTGTACGGAGCCGCTCGGTTGGGCGGAGGGGTCGTCCAGGGAACACGGATTCCACGAGCTCCTTCTCATGCGGGAGGTCCCCGACGCGGTCCCGCTGGACGAGGTCCTGCGTGAGCAGGGCGCGGCCGTGCAGCTGGCCCCCCTGTACCGGGTCGTGCGGCGAATGCACGAGTCGGGGTTCTGTCATCAAACGCTCTATGCCGCAAATGTTCTCCTCAGCCGAAGCGCCCCGCCGGGCGCCGAGTTTTTTCTCTCCGACGTTCCCCGCTCCTGGACCTTTCCCAGGAGCCTCGTGGGGACCCGTCTTGCCCTCTGGGACCTCCTGGACCTCGAGGTCACGATCGGGCGGGCTGGGGGGCGCGTGGGCCCGGAGGCGTTGGCGGCGTACGGCCTGGACGACGCGACCGCCGAGCGGCGCGCTCGGGAGATCGGCCGCGACTCCACCACCAAATGGCGCCGCCTTCTCCGCGACCTGGCGGCGCGCGGGCGCTGGATCGGGGCCTGGAGCGCCTTCTGGAAAGGGCGCGGGGCGGTAGCCGAGTCCCGCTGATCCCGCCTCTTGTTTCCCGGAGCCGCTCTCCCTACCGTCCGTCCGATGGGCTTCCCGCCCTCTCCGCTTCCGCCGAGCAACGGACTTCGTGACCGCACCTCCCCGCACCGCTGGACGACAACTCCTCCAGGACGTTTCCGACGCCGTTCACCTGCGGGTGGTCGGCCAGGACGAAACCGTCGAGGGGCTGATGATCGCGCTTCTGACCGGGGGACACCTTCTTCTGGAAGGACTTCCGGGGTTGGCAAAAACTCTTCTCGTGCGGTCCCTCGCCGGCGCCCTGAACACGACCTTCCGCCGCATTCAGTTCACACCGGACCTCCTTCCCGGCGACGTCGTCGGGACGCCGGTTTATCACCAGGGGAGCGGGGAGTTCCGGGTGTACAAGGGGCCCATCTTTGCGCACGTCGTGCTCGCGGACGAGGTGAATCGGGCTCCTCCGAAAGTCCAGTCGGCGCTCCTCGAAGCGATGGAGGAGGAGCAGGTCACGATCGACGGGATCACCTACCCGCTTCCTTCGCCCTTCCTCGTCCTCGCCACGCAGAACCCGATCGAGCAGCAGGGGACCTATCCCCTCGCCGAGGCGCAGCTCGACCGCTTCATGATGAAGCTGAAGATCGGTTATCCGCGGAGGGAGGAAGAGAAGGAGATCTTGCGGCGCGTCGCACTTCACGACCGGAATGGTGCGGCGCCCCTCCCGGAGGGGTCGGTGGGGGAGACGGACATCCTCGCCGCGCGAGACGAGCTCGCGAAGGTGCATGTGGATCAGCGGATCCAGGACTACGTCGTCGAGCTGGCCTTCGCGACCCGTGAGCCGGAGACGGTGGGACTTGGCGATTTCTCGAAACTCGTCGAGTTCGGGATCTCGCCCCGGGCCTCGATTTTCCTCACCCGCGCCGCCCGCGCCCGCGCCTATCTTCACGGGCGGGACTTCGTCCTCCCCGACGACGTGAAGGCCATGGCGCTTCCCGTGCTCCGCCACCGGTTCCGAACGACGTATGAAGCGGATTCCCGAGGCATTGACGCGGACACCCTGATCGGGCGTGTGCTCGGCGCCGTCCCTCCCCCCTGAGCGAGAAGAGTCCTGGGGGCCGCGGGATGCCGCGCCCGGGGCGCCGCGCGTGAGATTCTGGCCCCGGCGATGGCTCCGGAAGTCCGAGGAGCCGACACTCCAGGCGGATGAAGACCTCCTCCGCAGGGTGCGGCGGCTCGAGTTTCGCACGCGCACCTTCGTGGACTCCCTCTTCACCGGAGAGTACCACTCCGTATTCATTGGCCGGGGAACCGAGTTCTCTCACGTCCGTGGATACCAGTCCGGAGACGACGTGCGCACCATCGACTGGAAGGTGACGGCGCGGCGCGGCACCCCCTTCGTGCGCAGGTTCGTCGAGGAGCGGGACCTCCTGGTGACGCTGGTCGTGGACGTCTCCGCCTCGGGCCGTTTCGCCCCGGGGGAGCGTTCCGTTGCCGAAGTCGCGACCGAGATCGTGGCCGCCCTTTCTTTCGCGGCGGCCCGAAACAGCGACCGGCTCTCCCTCGTCCTCGCGAGCGACCGTGTGGAGCGGATCGTTCCCGCCGGATCCGGTCGAAGGCACTCGGTGAAGCTGATTTCCGAGCACCTCTCTCACCACGAGGAGGGGAGGGGGACCGATCTGGTGCCGGCATTGGACCTCGTGGCGCGCGCGCGCGGCGGACGCGCTCTCGTCTTCCTCGTCGGTGACTTCATCCTCAACGAGCCGCTCGATGCCTTCGAAAATGCGCTCGGCCGGGCCGCGAGGGCGCACGACATCGTCGCGGTGCGCATCGCCGGGCCGGCGGAGGCGGAGGAGCTCCCGGCGCTAGGCTGGGTGGAGATGACGGACCCGGAAAGCGGGGCGCGGACGATTCTGAACACTGGGCGGCGAAGCGTTCGGAGGCGGTACCGTGACTCCGTCGCGGGCGCGCGGGATGCGGTGGGGGAAGCACTCGTGCGCGCGGGCGCGGAGGTTGTAGAGGTGGACACGAGCGCCGATGCGCTCGAGGTGCTCGCGCGCTTCCTGACGCGCCGCCGCGGAGCCCCGCGATGAAAAGCCCAGGCGTGAGGGGGCTCGCACTGATGTTCGCATGTCTCGCAGGGGCCGGTGATGCACTGGCGGTGCCCCCGCAGGCCATCGACTCCACACCCGAAATCCTCCTCGTCGAGGTCCGGACCGAACCGGCCCGGCCTCCCTTCGGCACCCCTTTCGACCTCCACTTCGTCCTCCACCTTCCGCGGGCGATGGGCGCCCTCCTGTCGGACACACTCCTTCCGGCGGCGGGCGCCGAGAGCCGCGGAGTGGGGCGATGGTCGGAAGCGCCCCTTCCGGGGGACTCGGTCGAGGTCCGAGCGGTTTTTCCCATCATCGCCTTTGCCGAGGGAACGGTCCTTCTCCCCACGCTGGAGCTCTGGATCCGCCCCCTCGCTCCGGTAGGCTCAGGACGCGGCTCCGGGGGATCCGTGGGAGAACTTCCCGAGCTCGAGCGCCGTACGCTGCGGCTCGGTGCGGTGCAAGTGGATCCGCTCGTCGGAGAGGAGGGAGAGGGGTCTCTCCAGCCGAGGCCCGCGGCAGGTGTGTTGGGAGGAGAGTGGAGCATCTGGCGGATGCTTGCGCTCGGAGCCTGGTCGGCCGCAGGGCTGGCGGCGGCGAGCGCGGTGGGGGTTCGGCTTCGCAAGAAGACGGCGCTCGAGTCCACCCCGGCTCGCAATCCCGGGGCGGAGGCGCTGCTTCGCCTGGACGAGCTTAGGCGCGGCGGGGCTCATCGAGAGGGCCGGCCCGAGGTCTTTTATGCGACTCTCACCAAGATCGTGCGCTATTTTGCGTCCCGCGTGGACCCTGGGGTGGGGAGCGAGCTGACGAGCGGCGAGCTCCTGGGCCGAATCGAGGAGCGGTGGGGACGAGAGGCGGTAGGCTCTCTCGGCGAGGTGATCGAGGTGGCCGAGCGGGTGAAGTTCGGGCTCCACCGTCCGAAGGCAGAGGTGGCGGAGGGGGATTGGGAGCGGACCGCGGCCTGGATTCGCGCCACACCGGAGACGCGATGATCGCCGATTTCATGGAGGGCCTGCGCGCTTTCGTTGGGGCGGTCGCGACCTCCGCTCCCGGCTCTCTCGAGTTCGAATCTCCGGGGGTTCTCTTTTTTCTCCTCGTCCTCCCGGTCTGGTGGATCCTCCTCTGGCCGCGCGCCGGCCACGGGCTCGTGTTCGCGCAAGCGGACACCGCCGCCCGTCTGGGCGGACGGTTCGGGGTCGGGCGAGGCGCACTTCTCGTACTTCCGCGCATTCTTCGGGCCGGGGCCTTCGCCGCTCTCCTCCTGGCTCTCGCCGATCCGCACGGCGTGGAGAGCTACACGGAGGTCTCGGTCGCGGGGCGGGGAATCGCGCTTGCCGTGGATCTCTCCAGCTCCATGCTCGCCCGGGACATGGAGGGAGGGGCGAGCCGGATCGAGGTCGCGCGGGACGCGGCGGTACGCTTCGCTGAGAGCCGCCCTCTCGACGAGCAGACGCTCGTCGGATTCGCCGCGCAGTCAGTCACTCGCGTGCCTCCGACCATGGATCCCCACCTCATCACGGCCGGAGTCGAATCGCTCGACGTCCAGCTCGTGCGCGACGGAACCGATATCTCCGGGGCCGTGCTCACCGCCGCGGCTCGCCTCCTCGACTCGGAGCGGGAGCCGCGAGTGGTCGTTCTTCTTACGGACGGGGCGCACAACGGGGTCAGGGTTCCCCCGCTCACGGCGGCGCGCGCGCTGGCGGCGCTGGACATCAGGGTCCATTCGATCAGTCTTCAGGGACCGGAGAGCCAACTCTCGGCTCTCCTTTCGGCCGGAAGACCCGGGGGGGTCGCCGGACGAATCGCGCTGGAGATGAGGACGGTGCTCGAGGGGATCGCCGAGATCACCGGCGGGCGGTACTTCCATGCATCCAGCGGAGAATCGCTCGACTCCATCTACCGCGAAATCGACCGGATGGAGGCGCCCGTCCAGGAGGTGACCGAGTTCGAGCTTCGATTTCCGCTCCGAGGGTGGCTTTTCGGTATGACCCTTCTCCTTCTCGGTACCGAGGCGCTGCTGCGCGGATCCCGCTGGGGGGTCATTCCATGATCTTCGCGAGCCCCATCTTCCTTCAGATCGGCGCGGGGATCGTGGTTCTCGTGGTCCTCGGGCTCGTGAGCTACGCGCGGCGGCGTAGGAAACTCGGCGACTTCCTGGGCGGACGGCGCGCCGGCGTGCGCCTCGTGGCGTCCGATCTCAATCGGGTTCCTTGGGCGCGTATCATCCTTCTCGTCTTGGCCGCGGGAGGGACAGCTCTCGCCGCCGCCGAGCCGCGCTGGGTCGTCCCCGAGCCCGATGCGGTCGAGCCGGCGCCGATTCGAGAGACGATCGTCGCCATCGACGTCTCCGCGTCCATGCAGGCCGCCGACGGGGCGGCGGAGTCGTCGCGGCTCGCCGGCGCCGTGGGAATGACCGAGACCCTCCTGGACCTCCTTCCCGATCACCGGGTCGGACTCCTTCTTTTTGCCGGGCAGGGATACCCATTGGCCCCCCCAACGGAGGATCACGAGGCGCTCCGGTACCTCCTCTCCGGCGTCGTGCCGACGATCGCGAGCGCGCATGACCCGGGCACCCTTCATTCCATCGCGATCGCGGAGGCCGAGGCGCTTTTCGGTTCCGCCGACGGGCTCGCGACCGATCGGGCCATCGTGGTGATCGGGGACGGAGAGGCCGGAGAGACCGAAGGTGCGGCGCTTGCGGCGGTACGCGCCACGGCCGAGCGAGGCGTGCGGATCCATGCCGTGGGAGTGGGTACGGTGGAGGGCGCTGGAGTCGTCATGCCGGCAGCCCCTTACCAGTTGGGGGGAGTGGTCGTGGACGAAAACCGGCGTCCCGTGGTCTCCCGGCTCCGCGAAGAGACGCTCATCGGAATCGCGGCGGCGGGAGGGGGGCGCTACGCGCGGGCGGACGACACCGCCGCCCTGGACGAGCTTCTTCGTGCGGTGGCGCGTCCTGAAACCGTGCGGGAAGCGGTGGCCGACGCTCCGTCTCCCCGCCGCGACCCCGGACCGGTCCTCGCCCTCACGGCCCTCCTCCTCCTGTGCGCGGAGAGTCTCTTCGATATGCGGCCTTTCCGTCCCCGTACGCGTGGGGAAGGGAAGCGAGGATGAACCCAACCGCGCACTCGAAGGGAGCGGACCCGCGCCTGGGTCCACCGGCTCTCCTGCGGAGCGCGATCCTCGTTGCCCTCGCGCTTGGCGCCCTCTTCTTCTGGCTGGACCGCGGCTCCCTGGAGCGGGGAAACTGGGTCGCTCACGAGGGAGACTTATCCGAAGCGGCCACGCTCTACCGCCGTCATGCCGACGACCCGGAAAACGTGGTGGCCGCCTTCAACCTGGGAACGGTCCTCCTCGACACCGATCCGGAGCAGGCCCGCGAGAGGCTCGCCGCAGTGGCGGGGGCGAGCGTGGACACGCTCGTCACCCAGAGGGCGCACTACAACCTCGGGCACGGCTTTCTCACGGCCTCGGGCGCGGGAATCGAAGCGGACTCCGCGGTCGTCCTCCTCGGCCAGGCCGTCGAGAGCAATCGGGCCGCGATTCGCCTGCGTTCCGGGGACTTCGATGCGCGATGGAATCTAGCCGTCGCCCAGCGGATGCTCGATTCGCTCGGACACCGCCCGCTAGAGCCCGACTATCAGGTCTCCGCGGGAGAGGACGAGACGCGCGTGGACCTGAATGCGCTCGTGCGATCAGAGACCGGGGACGGCGCTTCGGGGCTAGAGCCTGACACGCCGAATCCCGGGGAAGTCTTCGGCGAACGCTCCGCTCCCCGTCAGGGAGCCCGCGAATCCTGGACCAGCCAGGACCCGGGACCCCTCGAGGGCCCCGCGGCCCTGCGCTTCCTCTCCGACGTCCGCGACGGCCCCGAGCAACTGATTCGCGGGCTCCTCTGGTCCCACCGTCCCGACGTCGCCTGGTGGAATTCAGCCCCGTACCCGGGCGGCGGCTGGTAGCGGCGGCCTATTCCGGGGTGACGGTCACCCGATAATAGCCGTTCGACCAACAACACTGGTCGCCGGCCCCGCTGTCCGGAGCGTCGAAGTTGTCGGCCTGCGCCCGGAGGACGTATTCACCAGGCTCGCTGAAGGTGACCGTGACCGTGGCTTCGCCTCCTCCCGGCTCTTCGGTCATCACCTCGTCCGTGAAGGTGGCGACCGCCGGCCCCTGGTGGGTCACCCACGAGACGCCTACGGGGAAGCTAGCGCCGGTCGCCCGCATGGACTCGTCAGTGGCCCAGAGCCGCAACGTGAGCGGGGCACCCGCCGTCGCACGGAAGGTCATCGGCGACATAATCCCTCGCGGCCCCCGTCCTCCCTCGCCTCCAGCCTCGAATCGGATGACGGGCGGAAGGGAGCCCATGGCCATCGGCCCATATGCGAGCTCGTACGAGAGAATGCGCGCGCCGGCGGGGACGGAGAGGGTGTCCCCGCGGTTGATCAGAGTCCAGGTGACCCGCTGTCCGGCCTCCACCATCTCCGCCGGGAGGGTGATGGTGAAGACCCCCCGGACCCGACGGGGCGGGAAGTGCTCGGGTTGGAACCCGTCGAACTCCGCGGGGACGATGAAGTTGTCCGGTCCCCTCGGGATGTAGAGCGATTCGCGCGAGTTCCGATTGAAGTAGCCGAGTGACACGTCGAAGGTCCCGTCGGGGTTCGCGAACCATCCTTCGAAGAAGGGCGAAACCGTGAGTCCCGTCGGAGGATTGGGTGCGAGGGGAAAGGCCGGCTGCTGGGCCTCCACCGTTGCGGCCGAAACGGCGAGCGCGAAGACGAGAGCCGGGGTGGCGGCGGAAACCCGGGCGGCCGGGCGGATGGACATCGACTCCTCCAGCATTTCAGTGTTGTGGGCGTGCGATGGTTCAGTCGAAAAGGCTGTGGGGACCGAAGTCCTCTCTCTGCCTGTCAGATAAAGAGGGCTCCGATCCCCACCGGTGATTCTCGCGCCAACTCTTTTCAGCGCACTACTTTTGACAACCCCTGCCCGCCGGTCTCGGCCTACGGGCCGACGGCCCCCGCGTGAGTTCCGGGTCAGTCCGTCGTGGGCGTGGCCTTCGCCTCACGCTCCGCGACAATCCGCTCGTACCCTTCCTGGTCGAGGTGCGTGACCGCGATCCAGTTGTGGGACATTTCGTCCGTGGTACGCGATCCCCGGCCGACCCAGACCGTCGGGTCGGGGTTGATCGGGTTATTGGCGGTGTTGTCGTACCACTGGGTCAGGACCATCACAGCGCCTGCGGGGAGGAGGGGCGCAACGTCTTCGTCGTACACGTGGCTATGGTGCCAGAGAGCAGTCCACCGGCTCACCATGCTGATGAGCTCGCGCCGTCCCGTTTCCGGATAGAAGAACTCGAGGGACCCCGCGACCATTCGAAAGTGGCCATGCGGCTGCCAGCTGTCGATCCGAACCGGATGGTCGAAGGAGTGAAATCCCTGCGTCATCGCGGTTCCGCCCGGAGCGAGGTCAATGTCGCCCTGCAGACCGTAGGTCCGGAGATCTTGGCGGTAGCTTCCCGCGTAGTCTTCGGGGTAGAGCCAGATGCCCACCTCGACGACATGATCTTCGACGTCGACTCCGCTCGGATAATAGTGGATGTCCCACCGAACCTGAGATCCCGCGGGCGCGGTCCGGCATGCGCCTTCCGGAATAATCTCCCCGAGCTTCCCGAGCGCGTATTCGGAGAGCCGGCCGCCCTGCGATGCTGCGCCATCGTCGTCGTCCGACGCATCCGCATCACCCGGCATGACGAAGACGGAGTTCGCGTGGTGCGTCATCGCGCGTCCGGAGAGGACGGGCTTCGTCTGGATTGCCCGCATGCACCGGCTTTCGGTGATGCCGGTGTCCACCGTCGGCCGCCACCAGGTGTCCTGGCCGTTGGCCGGGATGTCGAAGGGCGCAGAGCGAACAATGATGTCCGGAGGTCCGTACAAGTCCACGTAACCCCATGCCGCCGCATCCGGCCAGGCGACGGGCGGTGGAGCGTCCGCGGGGTCGCCCTGCGGCGCGCCAGCGTCCACCCAGGCCACGAGGGTCTCGATCTCCTCTCGGCTCAGGCGCATGTCGCTCTGGAGCTCCTGAATCCCCACCCCGGTATCGTACTGATACGGGGGCATCTTTTGGCTCAGCACCGCTTCACGGATGAGGGGCGCCCAAGGCCGGACTTCCTCGTAGCTCGTCAGGGCCATCGGTCCGATCGCGTCCGGCTGATGGCAGACCTGACAATTTTCCTGGAGGATGCGCTCCACGTCCTTCGTGAAGGTAATCACCTCGTCACCGGGATCGTTCGCCGCCAGGGCGGAACCCGGAAGGGCCAAGACCGCGAGAAGGGCCAGAATGGAAAGTCGGGTCCATCCACTCAGCCACGAATCACACGGGGGCGTGGTGTGTTGCATGTCGCGCTCTCCGGGACGGGTGTCCATGAATCATCGATGCGCCGTACCAGCGTGCCCGACCCCGCGAAATGCCCCTCAGGGGCCTCCAGGCGCCGCACGGAATCCTAAGGCAAAATGGGGCTGCAAGGGCCCAAAAGTCAACAAAATTCTTCAAAGGTCAGAAGGAGGCAAAAAAACTGGGAGGCCCCCGGTTGGAAGCCTCCCAGTCTCTCGCGCCGAGTTTCCTCAGCGCAACTCCGTCACCAAGCCTGCCGCCGGTTCCAGCCTAAGGGCCGACGGCCAGTTGCCGGGTCCAGCTCAGTCGGTCGTGGGCGTCGCCTGAGCCTGACGCTCGGCCAGAATCTTCTCGTACCCTTCCTGGTCGAGGTGAGTCACCGCGATCCACGAGTGGGACATCTCGTCCGCAGTCCGGTCGCCGATTCCCACCCACTGGTCCGGGTCCGGGTTGTACCGGTTGTTCGCGGTGTTGTCATACCACCCCGTCAACAGGAGCTTGTCGCCCACGTCGAGGAGGGGCGCCACATGGTCCTGATAGATGTGGCTGTGGTGCCAGAGCGCGCTCCAGTTCGAGACCATGCTGACCATCTCGAGGCGGCCGTTAGCCCGGAGGATCTGCATGGACATCGCCACCAGCCGGGTGTGCCCGTGCGGCTGGAAGGAATCGATCCGGACCGGAGTATCGAATCCGTGGAAGCCCTGGGTCATCAGCGTCCCGTGGGGCGCGATATCGAAGCCCCGGCCGCCCTGGAGCCCGTAAAGGCTCAGCGTCTGGCGGTAGGTGCCCTCGTAGTCTTCCGGATAGAGCCAGATTCCGATCTCGACCGTCGCGTCCACGATCTCGACGCCGTTCGGCCAATAGTGGATGTCCCAGCCCACCCGAGAGTTCGCCGGCGCGGTGCGGCAGGCGCCCTCCGGGATGATCTCACCGATCTTCCCGATCGCATACTCGGAGAGCCGGCCACCGGCGCCGCCTTCCACCCGGAAGGAGGAGTTGGCGTGGTGAGTAACCATCCGCCCTTCCACCGAAGGTTTGGTCTCGATCGCCATGATGCAGCGATCCTCCGTGAGCCCGGTCTCGACGACCGGCTGCCACCAACGGTCCTGGCCGATGGCGGGCACCGTGTAAGGCGTCGAGCGAACGATCAAGTCGGGCGCGCGGCCGAACCGCTCGATCAGGCGGAACTGCGCCGGATCGGGCCATTCGACGGGCGGGGGCATTTCGGCGGGATCACCCATCGGCATCCCGTTGTCCACCCACGCCACGATCGTCTGGATTTCCTCTTCGCTCATCCGGGGATCGTACTTCAATTCCTGGATACCGACGTCGGTGTCGTACTGGTAGGGAGGCATATCACGATGTACCACCCGCTCCTTGATCACCGCGCCCCAGGGGCGAACCTGTTCGTAGGTCATCAGCGCCATCGGACCGATCGAGCCCGGCTGGTGGCAGACCTGACAGTTCTCCTGGAGGATCAGGGCGATGTCCGCGGTGAACGTCACATCCTCGTCGTCTCCCGGATCGAGAGCGAGGGCTTCTTGCTGAAGGACGGGGAGTCCCACCAGCGCAAAAGCCACCAATCCCGCCCAGAGCCCCCGGCCAAGCAAAGCGCTCAACCGATGATCGTTCATGTTCCACTCCTTAGGCTGGTGACGGCGACCCACAGCTGCGAGCGGCGCCCGCAATAGCGGATCGCGAGTGGTACAACCTTCATACCCCGACCTATGTATTCTGTGGCGCCTGTCCGGGGCCCGTCAAGAGTTGTCCCTGGCCCTTGGTGCGCCCCGGGGGTCCCGCGGGGCCGAACACGCCCGTCCCCGCTCCTTCAAAATCGTTCCCTGCAAGAAAGGGGCCCTCCGGTGGGCGGAGGGCCCCTTCTCTCACAATTTTTGGCTCTCACAACTCTTGGGTCGGAAACCGACCCGAACCTATTCGGTGACCACTACCCGAACGTAGGCGTTCGACCAGCAGCACTGGTTCCCCGCCGAACTGTCGCCGGAGGTGAAGTTGTCGATCCGAACGCGGATGACGTATTCGCCGGGCATGTCGAAGGCCGCCGAGAACTTGCCCTGGTTCGGCGCCGTTCCCTGCAACGGAATGCGGACCGGCTGCTGCGGCGTGAGCGGTCCCACGGGCCCCCCCAGATTCTGTGCGCCGCCGCGCCCTCCGAAGCCCGCCGCGGCCCCGCCCCCAGGAGCCGCGCCGCCACGACCGCCCGCCGCGGCTGCATCCGCACCACCGGCGGGGGAAGGCTCAGCCTCCGCGGGAGGAGGAGGTGGCGGGGGTTCGACCATGGAGACGAATGAAATCTGTCCCCCGACCGGTCCCTGGTACTTCCAAAGCGTCATGTTCACGTCTCGGAGCTCGCGGTCGCCGCGGTCGTACGCCCACACGGTGACCGCGATCGGTTCGCCGACGGAGGTCCGGTACGTCTCGGGCGCCCAGACTCCGAGCGGTCCCCATGAGGTGTTGTCTGGGGAGAAGCCGACCAGGGGTCGCATGGACCCTTCGGCCATCGGGGTGGTGCTGAGCTCGTAGGCTCCCTTGATAACCGGCCCCGGGGAATAGAGCCTACCCGGAACCTTCGTCGAATAGTCACCCGTCGTGAGGTGCCACCAAACGTCGCCCGTGAAGTCCGCGGGGACGACGACGGCGAATACCCCGCGCTCGCGCGGTCCGCCAAAGCCACCGTAGCTCACCACGGGGAAGGACGTGGGCTGCACTCCGTCATAGATCGCCGGCTCGATGAAGTTGTTCGGTCCCAGGGGGATCTCGACGAGATCATCGGCGTTCCGGTTCATGAAACCGAAGACCATCGTGTACGAGCCGTCCTCGTTCAGGTACCACCCGTCGAAGTACGGAGCGACGAAGTTCCCCGAGGAATTGCTGGGCGCCAACGGAAATTCGCGTTGCGTCCAGTCCTGCGCCTGAAGGGGTAGAGCACTCAGCCCTATCAAGGCGACGGTCGCACCGCCAAGGGCCAAACGAATCCTGGTCATTCGAATCTCCTTCATGATGAAACCGCCACCACTTCTCTTTACTTGTCCGCCTCAGACCACTGAAGGTAAACGAGGGAGCCCCCCCAGTGCCACTGGAGAGGCTCCCCCGATCACTGCCCCCTTTTCCTGGCACGCTCCGAGGGCCAAGGGAGAGCCGGCCGGCTCTCAGTCGGTCGTGGGCGTCGTCTGCGCCTGACGCTCGGCCAGAATCTCCTCGTATCCTTCCTGATCGAGATGCGTCACCGCGAGCCACGCGTGCGACATCTCGTCCGCCGTTCGGTCCCCGATGCTGACCCATTGATCCGGGTCAGGGTTGTAACGGTTGTTGGCCGTGTTGTCGTACCAACCGGTCAGGACAAGCTGGTCGCCGACGGCGAGGAGCGGCGATGCGTGATCCTGATAGATGTGGCTGTGGTGCCAGAGCGCGTTCCAGTTCGAAACCATGCTGACCATCTCGAGACGGCCATTGGCTCGAAGAATCTGGAGCGACATGGCGACCAGCCGGGTGTGTCCGTGCGGCTGGAAGCTGTCGATGCGGACCGGAGTGTTGAAGCTCCGGAAGCCCTGCGTCATCAGCGTGCCGTGCGGAGCGATGTCGTAACCCCGTCCGCCGACTCCGCCGCTCAGCATATAGAGCGTCAGGTCCTGCCGGTAGGTCTCGACTTCGCGCTCGGCGGGGTAAAACCAGATCCCGATCTGGACGACGGCGTCGTCGATGTCCTCGCCGTTGGGCCAGTAGTGAATGTCCCAACTCACTTGCGAGTTGGCGGGTGCCGTGCGGCAAGCGTCCTCGGGGACGATCTCGCCGATCTTCCCGATCGCGAACTCCGAGAGCATCGCGGCCTGACGGCCATTCACGCTGAAGTACGAGTTGGCGTGGTGCGTCACCATGCGCGCCGCGACCGCGGGCTTGGTCTCGATCGCCATGATGCACCGGTCCTCGGTGATCCCCGTCTCGACGGTCGGCTGCCACCAGCGGTCCTGGCCGATCCCGGGCACGTCGTAAGGCGTCGAAGTCACGATGACGTCGGGGGCGCGGCCGAATCGCTCGGCGAGGCGGAACTCGGACGGATCGGGCCAAACGGCGGGCGGGGGCATGTCCGCCGGGTCACCCATCGGCATCCCGCTGTCCACCCAGGCCACGATGGCCTGGATCTCCTCGTCGCTCATCCGGGGATCGTATTTGAGATCCTGCACGCCGACATCGGTGTCGTACTGATAGGGCGGCATCTCGCGATGGACTACCCGATCCTTGATCACGGCCCCCCACGGACGAACCTGATCATAGGTCATCAGCGCCATGGGCCCGATCGAGCCGGGCTGATGGCAAACCTGACAGTTCTCCTGGAGAATCCGGGCGACGTCCTTCGTAAAGGTCACATCCTCGTCGTCGGGATCCTGAGCGTGCTCCGTGGAAAACGCCTCCCCGTGCAGCGCAAATACCGCGAGCAGCGCGATCACCGGGGCCGAGTACCGGAGCTGCGACCAGCTCCAGCGGCGCGTCGTTCCGTCTTGCATTGCCTGTTCTCCTCAATCCCAAGTACGTGGATTCACCGACGTTCGTGGAAATCTCCAGCATTCTGAGTATCACGGGCGGGTGAAGCGGGAGTCAAGTGCGAACGGCCTCCTCGAACCCGTCCCGGTGCGCCCGCGTCACGCGTCCCCATGCGTTACGCCGGCCTGACCTAAAGGACACGAGACTCGGACATATTGTTGAATACCCCGTTCGCTCCCCCGCGGTCCCATCCCCGAGTCGCGGCCGTCCATCACATCCAACGCAGGAGGAAGTCCGGGGTGACCTGAGCCAGCGCCGCGGCGATCCGGGTGAACTGACCGGTGATAAGGAGGGCCCCGAAGATCACCATCGCGATTCCGCTCACCCTCTGAATCCAGGGGAGCCACGGTCCGATGCGGCGTCGAAGCGTGAGGAAGCGGGAGAGGCCGACGGCGGCCAGGACGAAGGGAAGCGCGAGTCCGAAGGAGTAACCCCCGAGAAGAAGCATTCCGCGCCCCGGAGTCTCTTCGCCGGCGGCCAGGGTGTAAATGCCTCCGAGGATGGGTCCGATGCAGGGGGTCCATCCGAAGGCGAAGACCATCCCCACGAAGAGCGTTCCGAGATTTCCCGCCGGGCGATCCTTCATGTGGACGCGCCAATCGCGCATCGCCCACGGAAGCTTCACGATCTCCGAAAGGAGAAGCCCGAAGAGGACGAGGAAAATCCCGCCGGCGACCTCGAACACGCGGCGTGAGGTGATGAGGAATCCCCCGATGAAGCTCGCGGAGGCGCCCATCAGAACAAAAATGAGCGAAAATCCCGCGATGAACAGGAGCGCGTGTCTCAGGACTTCGGGCGAAAATTTGCGGTTGGAGTCGGTGAGCTCGTCGAGGCTCGCCCCGGTGATGAACGTCACGTAAGCCGGAACCAGGGGCAGGACACAGGGCGAGAGGAAGCTCACGACGCCCCCCAGGACGGCGAGGAGGAGGTTGAGCTCTACCATCGGGTCACCTCGCTGTGGTCTTCTTCGAGTCCGGACTCCGGAGGTAGAGACCCGGTCCGAAACGGGGACGTTCCGGTCGCGTCTGGCGGTTGCTTCCCGCGCGACTTCAGGGGACGACCCGGAAGGGAAGCACCGCCGGCAGAGGCGCACCCGAAGCGGGAAGGCTTCCCTGCAGGTAGTACGATCCCGGGGCCGCGGGTGCCGTAACGGACGATTCGAAGTGGAGCGTCCCGCCCGGTGCGAGCGCCTCTTCACCGGTCACCTGAGCAAAAAGTTGTCCCTCGCTCCATCGGGCTTGCGGCTCGCCGCCTTCATCCAGCACCACGAGGTCGAAGCGTTGCGCGCTGGCAAAGCCGAGCGCCCGCTCTTCGCCGGAGCGATTCACGAGGTTCATGACTGCGTGAATGGAATCGCCCGGGGAGTATTCGGAACGCTCGATCCCAAGCTGGAGCTCGAGTCCCTCCCCGGGGGCCTCCCGAGGGAGGAGGGGATCCACCTCCGCGAGGCCGCGCGCCCGCGTGACCTCGACCTCTTCCAGGGCGACGAGGGAAAGAAGATCGAGAGATCCCTCTTCGAAGTGCCGTGCAAGGTCCGCGATGTCCTCCACGGCGTCCGCGGGAGCGTAGTTCTCGAAGTCCTGAACGAGAATTCCGCCGATCTCGCGCCGGTTCACGGCGCGCCGGAAACGGACCCCTCCCCCGTCCCGGGAATAGCGATATCCGAAATAGTCGAGGGTGAGGGAGTCCTGGTGTATCCAGTGCACGAAGCGCACATCCGAGTCCACTCCTCCTCCTTCCGCGTCGAAGGTGACTTCGATCCTATGGTACGGCGCGCCCTGGACGGTGTCGCGGGCGAGTGTCTGCAGCCGAGCCGCGGGATCGCGGAGCCGGAAGGGGAGGAATCCGAAGTAGATGACGGAATTCACATCATATTCGACCTGCATGCGCTCGTCGTCGGCCAGCGCCACCGCGCCGCCGTTTTCGAGCCTTCGGGTGCCGTCGTTCACCATCACCTCGTTCACGACACTTCCGAGGGGATCACGAAAGGTTCGCTCGTACCGAAATGCGCCTCCGTCGCGGAAATACTCGAATCGTGTCCCACGGAAGGTGAAACGGATGCGGCTGTTCTCGAAGAGATCGCCACCGTGCTGGGCGATCGCGGCGTCCACGATGGCGGTCGGACTGTCGGATGAGACCGCGCAGGCGGAAGCACCGAGTAAGGAGCCCATGTAAAGAATCGTGGCGGGTCGTCGGAGTCGCGGAGGATTCATCGAAGGGCTCCGATGCCGGGGGCAAGGCGTGAGAGGGATCCCGGGTGCCGGCGCGGCGGGGGATCCGGATCCGCCGCGCCACACCCCGCTTCCTCTCTTGTCAGGGAAGCGATTCGGAACGTATCGTTCCAAGGTGGTAAACTTCCAGGGGGGCCCACCTTGTGCGGACCTCCCAACTCCTCCGCTCGGTCCCCCCACGGCCCCGCGAACATGCTTCCGAACCGAGGTCCGTACCGGAGGGTGGGTCACCGGACGAACCTGCTGGACCCACCGGTTCTGGTCAGACCTCCTACGCACACTCGATGAGCGGGACCACTCCCACCGCCCGCTTTCGGATTCGGCTCGAAGACGGATCCGAGGTCCTCGTTTCTTCGGTCGAAGCGTTGGCGCGTCGCGTCCAGCGCGGGGATGTCGGTCCCAACACGCCTCTCTTCGACGGGAGTACGGGAGCCTGGAGCCGGGCAGGGGACGCGCCGGTCGTGCGCTTCATCCTGGAGGACATCGAGGCTGAAGGCGGTGAGCTCCCTCCCGGTTGGCAAGATCCTACAGTCTCCGCCCCGCCTGGCCTGGCGGCCGGAGCTATGGGGCGAGAGGGGCCCGACGCGGCACCGCTCGGCACCGTTGACCCCGATCGCGGTGGCGACGACCCGCTCGATTTCGGGATCACCGTCGTCCAGCCGCCCGCCGATCCCGCGGACCTCTTCCCATCCGCGCCCCATCCTCCCGAAAGAGTCGCGGACCCCAAGCCCACGCCGCTTCAAACTCGCGAGTGGCTCACGCATCCCGGAGCCGACGAGCTACATCCGGCCAGGCCCCAACCTCCTCCGCCGAGCGAACGCGGGGTCCGCCGCGCCGAGCCGGCAAGCCCTCTCGGGGATACAGTGCGCGCTCCGGCCGCTCCGCGCCCGAGCGCGGGGCGCCCGCGGGAAGAATCTTCCGTCCGGAGGGGGCCGCGGCCGGTCCTCTTCGTCGCGGTGGCGGGGGCGGTACTTTTCGCCGGAGTACTTCTCTTCTGGGATGGTTCGGGAGACGGCGACTCATCCGAGGATGCCTTTGCCGGACGTGGAGGAATAAACGGGCAAAGCCTCGTCTCGGTGCAGGCGGCCGCGGCGAGCCAGGCGCCGCCGCCCGCCGAGCTCGCTCCCGATGCCGCGCGCGCCCTCGACGTGTTCGCCCTGCGGATCCAGAACGCCGTGGACTCGCTTCGCGCCGCCCACGGAATCGGAGGTGCACCGCCCCCGCAATGGCTCGGCGGACCTTATCTGGCCGACGCCGGCGACTACGCCGAGGTCCGGAGCTTCTGGGAGGGATACATCCGTCTGGTGGGCGACCTACGCGCGCTCGACCGCGCGATCTTCCTTTCCGTGGTGGACGAGGCCGCGGCGCGGATGGGCGACCGCCCCGCGGACGCGGGTCAGCTCCGCGACTATCTCGCCGGGCGCTACCTGGGGATGGAACCGAGTCGCGGGGGGCGTGCGGCACAACTCATCGAAGCCGCCGAACATGCCGTCGCGCTCCATGACTTCCTCGTGACAGCTTCGGCGGAGTTGCGCTACACGCCCGCGCTCGGTGCCGCGGTGCCGCGCGACCCGGTGCTCGAGGTGGGGACGGACAATCCGGCAGTCCTCCAGGCGCTCAACGATCATCTCGACCGCCTTTTCGACGCGCTCGACCGATCGCGGGGTGGGGGGGCTCTCTCTCAGGGCGGACTGCGCGAGGATCTCTTCCTGGGCTTCGGCGTCCTTTAGGGAAGGGGCGCGGGAGCCCCGCGCACGCCGCGCGGCCGCAGCACGAAGAGGTGGTGACGGTGTCCGACTCGGTTGAGACGCCGGGATTCCAGCACTTCCGCGCCAGCCTCCGAGAACGCTCCGAGCCAGCTGCCGACGGTTCTGAAGTGGAGCGTCGCGCCGCCTCCGGCTTCTTTGGTCTCCATCCCTCTCCCGCGGTTCGCCCAACGGTCGGCCACCTCCAGCGCGTTCCTCTCCCAACCCCATCGGTAGGTGGATTCCGTGACGAGGACTCGCTTCCGGGCGACCCGGAGCGCTTCGGCGAGGACGCGGTCGGGGTTCTCGGCGTGATGCAGGGCGAGGGAAAGGAGAACCGTATCCACCGCGCCGTCGCGCAGTGGCACGCGCGACCCGTCGTACACGACGCCGGGGAGGGGAACCTGAAACGAAGGACGCACGTCCATGAGGTAGATCGTCCGATCCGCGCGGCGAAGTTCGGCCGCCACGTAACCTTCTCCCGCACCGAGATCGAGAAGGCTTCCGTCCTGAAGGACGTCTTCGAGTTGCCGCGCCTTCCTCCGGCCGGCCCACCGGAGGAGCCGGTCCCGGATCGCGCCCTCGAGATCGCGCACCAAAAAAAGCGCGACGCCTCCCCAGAAAATCGCCGTCAGAACGCCATGCGGCCCGCCGGCATAAGTGAAGTAGGTGAGAAATGCCGCCCACGATGCCCAGAGCCAGGGGCCGCGAATGAAGGAAGTGAGGGGGACGAGCGCGAGTCCCCAGCCGAGGTACCAGGGATGGACCGTCGTGGCGGTCGCGAGATAGAGGCCGAAGAGGAGGAGCGCCCCCTGAAACCAGTCCTCCGCGCCGCGGACCGGCCAACGAAGGGAGACGAGGAGTGCGATCCCCAGGAAGAGCCATCGCAGTAACGGCCCGATCGTCCGGCCGTAATCCTCGCCGGTGAAGGCGCGCACCACCTCCTGCGCGAGAAGGTAGAGTCCCCCGTTGAATTCGAAGAGGCGAACGTAAAGGTCGAGGGAGGATATGACGCCCGCGAGCGCGCCCGGAGCGATAACGGGAAGAGCGAGCGCCAGGGCGAGCAGCGCCGCCGGCCAGGCGTCCCCGAGCGCCCGTCCACTTCCCCCGGCCTCCTTGAGCCGCCGGAAGAGGAGCGGTGCGAGAACGATCGGCACTCCCTTCGATGCGGCGGCGAGGACGAGGCCGCACCAGGCCGTCTTCCCCCGGCCGGACGCGACGCCAAAGGCGAGGAGGCCGAGGGCCGCCGTCAGCCCGCCCTCCGTGTGTCCACTTCCCGCGATCGTGACAAGGACGAGCGGATTCCAGGCGTAGAGCGCGAGCGACGCACACTCCCGCCCCAGCGCCCGAAGAGCGAAAAAGATCCCCGCGATCCCCGCCACCTCGAGGGCAAGGAAACCGCCCTTTACGACATACGCGGCGGCGGGCCATCCGAGGTGTTCGTACGCGGCGCCACCCGCGAAAAAGACGACCTGAGAGAGGGGCGGATAAACCGAGTGGTAGGCGGCCGAGTTCAGCGCCAGGTAGAGGGGCGATCCCTGCCAGGCCGCGAGCGCGGGATCGGCGGGCGGGTACAGATAGGGATTCATTCCCGAGAAGGACAACCACCCATCCCAGACGTATCGAAAAAGATCGTCCGAGAGGTCGGGGAGCGCGGGGAAAAGGGTGACTCGGAGGAGAACCGCGCCTCCGAGAAGGACACGAGGATCGTCGAGGTAGGCGCGATGGCGCCGCCAGAGGTGGAGGAGGGCGAGGAAGGCGGATGTATACGCGACGGTGGCGGGCCAAAGGGTCGCGCGATCGGGTCCGAGCGCCGCGAGAACCGCGACGGACCCCCAGAGGAGGAGGGCGAAGGTGTGAGGGGAGCGCACGGCGGGATCCTACCTGCTGGTCCCCGACCCTGCCAGGGTCCGAGATGCGGGAGATCTTTCCGGTCGAAGCGGCTCATCCGCGCTCGGAATTCCCGGCGGTTCGCCGTCGCTTGACCTCGCCCATGTACTTGTTCGAGCTTGCTCGTTGAAGAGAGCTTTCGCTTCCGGTTCCGATCCTGACGCGGGGGGCGACGGCGGACCCGGGGGTTCGATTGGAGTGAGATGACGCGCTGGCGCGGTGATGAAGAGCCGGCCCGCGGGGGCCGGTTTCCCCGCTGGGCCCTCGTTTCCCTTATTCTCGCGGTCCCCCTCTTGCTCCTGGCGGTGGCAGCGTGGTGGGAGATGAGGACCTCCACGCTCCAGGCGCGGTGGCTCGCGCCCCTCGCGGCCGAGCTGACCTGGGCCGTAGAGGAGGGCCCTTCGCCCCGCATCGTATTTCCCGGTGAAGGACCTTACGACCGGCGCCTCGGCTACGCTGCCCTCCCCGGGATGATCCGGGGCGCGGAGAGCCGGGGATTCGGGGTCGTCGAGCAGGCGCGGGTCTCGGAGCGCTTCGCGGAAATGGTCGAGGTCCACGACCTCTTCCCGATCTACGGAGAGAAATCGCGCGCGGGGCTCACCGTCTTGGACCGAAACGGCGGGCCGCTCTTTTCCGAGCCCTACCCGGCGCGTGTCTTTCCTTCGTTCGAAGCGATCCCGCCGATCGTTTGGCAGACCCTTCTCTTCATCGAGAATCGGACGATCCTCGACCCCGACCGTCCGAAGCAAAATCCGGCGGTGGAGTGGTCGCGCCTGATTCGAAGCGTCTTCGAGCTCGGGCTGCGTTTCCTCGGGCGTGAGGGGAACGTCGCCGGGGCGAGCACACTCGCGACGCAGCTCGAGAAGTTTCGCCATGCCCCGGACGGGCTCACCGAATCCCCTCGCGATAAGCTGGTCCAGATGGCGAGCGCCTCGCTCCGCGGGTATCTCGGAGGGGAGGAGACCCTCCCCGCACGCCGAAAAATCGTCCTCGACTACCTGAACTCCGTTCCCCTCGCGGCACAGCGCGGGGAAGGTGAGGTGACTGGCCTCGGAGACGGGCTCTGGGCTTGGTACGGAAGGGAGTTTGCGGAGGCGAACCGGCTGCTCGCGGCTGTCGAGCCCGGTGGGAGCCCGCTCCTTCCGGATCCGGCACGCGTGTTCCCTCCGGGTGCCTCGGCGGCCGCCACCTTCTGGGATGGGCCGAACGGCGAGCGGGGCGTGCCGCCCATCTCGGAGAGCGGAGCGGCCTACCGAGAGGTCCTGAGCCTCCTCATCGCCCAGCGTCGCCCGAGTTATTACCTCACGCAGGGGGAGGGACGCGAAGCGCTCGCACAAGCGACCGATCAGTACATCGGTCTCCTCGAAAGCGAGGGGGTGATCCCAAGGGCGCTCGCGGCGGCGGCGCTCGAGGCCGCGAGCGAGGTCCGTTCGCTCACAGTGGAGCGCCCGCCCGTTTCCTTCGTGGACAGGAAGGGGGTCAACGCCGTGCGAACCCAACTCCTCGGCCTCCTCGGGGTCCCGCGCCTGTACGATCTCGACCGGCTCGATCTCACTGTGAGGACGACGCTCGATGGCGACGCCCAGCGCGCTGCGACGGACTTCCTCGTGGCGCTCTCCGATCCGAATTTCGTTCGCGAGGGAGGATTCGACGGCCCGCGGCTTCTCGACCGCGGCGAGCCGGAGCTCGTCGTGTATTCTTTGGTTCTGCACGAGCGGACGGATCGGGGAAACCTCGTGCGGATTCAGACGGACAACCTCGACGCGCCCTTCAACCTGAATGAGTCGGCGCGGCTGGAGCTCGGCTCGACCGCGAAGCTGCGTACGCTCGCGAGTTATCTGGAAGTCGTCGCAGAGCTGTACGGCAGTTATGAATCGTTGACGCCGGACTCACTCCGCGCGCTCCCACTTTCTCCGAATGACGGGTTGGCCCTCTGGGCTCGCGCCCAGATCCTCGGAGAGCCGGAGGTGGATCTCACGACGTTTCTCCGACGGGCCATGGGCCGCACCTATTCCGCGAATCCTTCCCAGCGATTCGTGACAGGGGGAGGGGTGCAGACCTTCTCGAACTTCGACGACACCTACGACGCGCGCTCCCTCACCGTGACGGAGGGATTCCGGCAATCGGTGAACCTCGTCTTCGTGCGGGTGATGAGAGACGTGGTGAACCACTACGTCTACCGGGTGCCCGGATCGACGGCATACGTGCTCGAAGAGCCGGATTCGCCGCTGCGGCAGGATTATCTGGAGCGCTTCGCGGACCGCGAGGGGATCCAATTCCTGAATCAGTTCATCCCCAAGTTCCAGGGAAAGTCACGGAGCGAGATCCTGCAGGCGCTCGTGGCCGACCGGCGGCTCACCCCGCAGAGAATCGCCTGGGTCTACCGCGCCGTCGCGCCCAATCCGACGCCCGATGAATTCGAGTTCCTCCTGCGCGCGAATCAGCCCGAGTCGGAATTCAGCGTCGCGACGGTCGCGGACCTGTACGCGCGTGCGAATCCGGAGGGCCAGCTCCTCGCGGATCTCGGATTCCTCGCCTCCGTGCATCCACTCGAGCTATGGGCAGCGCGGCACCTTATCGTGAACCCCGAGGCGACGCGGACCGAGCTGATTGCGGCAAGCGAGACGGCGCGGCAGGACGTATACGCCTGGCTTTTCCGGACGAACCGCCAGAGCGCCCAGGACCAGCGAATCCGCTCCCTCCTCGAGGTCGAAGCGTTCACCGAAATCCTCGCCGGGTGGCGGCGCCTCGGGTACCCGTTCGAGAACATCGTTCCCTCGCTCGGCACCTCGATTGGGAGCTCGGGTGACCGCCCCGCCGCGCTCGGGGAGCTCGTGGGAATCATCCTGAACGGCGGAGTCCGGCTTCCGACCTACCGGCTCGAGGAGCTTCACTTCGCCGAAGGGACTCCCTTCGAGACGCGGATGCTTCGCGAAGGTTCCGAAGGAGAGCGTGTGATGGCGACCGAAGTGGCCGCGATCCTCCGCGAAGCGATGGTGGATGTAGTGGAGGAAGGCACCGCGCGCCGGATGCGGGGCGCCATCGTGGGCCCGGACGGGGTCCCACTCGTCGTCGGTGGGAAAACGGGGACCGGAGACAATCGCTACCGGGTCTTTGCCCCGGGAGGACGGTTGATCGAGTCGCGGAGCGTGAACCGGACCTCGACCTTCGTCTTTTTTATCGGGGATCGGTACTACGGGGTCATCACCGCATATGTCCCAGGAGAAGACGCGGACCGCTACTGGTTTACGAGCGCACTTCCCACACAGATCCTTCGTGCCCTCGCGCCCGCCGTGCAGGGATTGATGGAGGAGGAAATGGTGGAGGCCGAAGCGCCGGCGAGCTGAGGGGGCACTCACGACGGGATGCCACGGAATCCGGTTTTTCTTGACAGCCAGTTGGGTTGGCTCGACCATGCGAACTGAACCCACCGCCGCACCTGTCCAACAAATCAGACGGGGGACACCATGCCCAAGTCCACCTTCTCTTTCGTCCGCGGCCTCCAGGCCGTAGCTCTGATTGCTGCCGCGCTGGTCCCGGCGAAAGTCTCCTCTCAAGCCATGCAAAGCGTCGAGCCCTTCAAGGTCGGCACCTTCGAAATCGGGGGGGAGCCGACGGTCGGGCTGGTGCTCCGCGACGCCCTCATCGTGGATATCGCGGGCGCCAACCGGAACCTGCAGCGGGATCCCGACTTCGTCCGGATTCCGATGCCCGACAACATGTTGGACCTGATTGGGCAGTACGAGTACGGACTCAAGTTCCGGCTCTACGAGATTGTCAATCATCTCGTGGCGGAGGGGCAGCTCGACGCGAACCCCCGCCCCGCGTATATCCACGCCGTGGAAGACGTGCGGATCATGGCGCCGATCCAGTACCCGAGCAAAATCATGAACGCGGCGGTGAACTTCTACACACACGCATGCGAGGGATGTACACCGGAAGAGCTCCAGGCCCGCACCCTGGAGCGCCAACAGAACCGCGGCGTGCCTTATCTCTTTCTCAAGCCGACGAGAGGCGCGATCATCGGCGCCGGCGACAACATCGTCATTCCATACGGGCGCGACCGCACCGACTGGGAAGTCGAGCTCGCGACCGTGATCGGGCGGCCAGCGAAGTACGTCTCCGCCGCCGAGGCGGAGGACTATGTCTTCGGATACATGGTTTCGATCGACGTCTCGGACCGCGGTGGCCGTCCCCCGGGGGGGTATTCGTCCGGATCGGACTGGTTCGTCGGGAAGGGTCACGACACCTTCGCGCCCCAAGGGCCCTGGATCGTCCCGAAAGAATTCTATGGAGATCCGATGGAACGGCTGCACCAGCTCCTCACGATCGACGGGGTGGTCGTCCAGGAGGCGAGAGCGGGAGACATGATCCACTCCCTTTGGGAGCTGATGGAGTATGCGTCGTCGCTCATCACCCTTTACCCCGGCGATGTACTGAACAGCGGGACCTCCGGCGGCACCGCATCCGGCGCCTTCGCGCAGGACACGCGGAGTGGCTACCTCCAGCCCGGAGAGACGATCGAGGCCACCATCTCGGGAATCGGCACTCTCCGGATGCCCGTCGTGGCCGAAGAGTCCGTTCCCGCAGACCTCACGGGAGCTCAGCTCCCGCCGGTCTCCAGCTACCGGGGGAACTGATCCCCCGCCCTTCGCGGGAGTGGCATCGGGGCGCCGGCCGGATCTTTCAGGCCGGCGCCCCGATTTTTAGTGTTTCGTGAGCCCCCACCTACTCCATGAGAGATGATGTATGTCCAAGGAGATCGTGCTGGAACAGCTCCGGCCCCAAGTCGGTCGGGAAACCCTCGTCAGCGACTGGGCCACGGTGGACCAGTCGCGCATCGATCTCTTCGCGGAGGCGACCGGCGACCACCAGTGGATTCATGTGGATGTGGAGCGCGCCAAACGCGAGTCACCCTACAAGTCGCCCATCGCACACGGCTTCCTGACCCTCTCCATGCTTCCCATGCTGACGTCCGCGGGGATCGGCGCCCAACCACCCCTTCCGGGCGTGAGGCTGAGCGTGAATTACGGGCTCAACCGGGTGCGCTTTCCTGCGCCCGTGAAGGCCGGGGCGCGGATCCGGGCGCGAAGCACGCTGAAGGAAGTCGCCGAGGTCGCCGGCGGATTGCAGATCGTGCGGGAAGTTACCGTGGAGATCGAAGGAGGCGACAAGCCCGCTTGCGTGGCTGAAACGGTGAGTCGGCTGTACTTCGAGTAGCCGGCATCCTTGTCTCTCAGTGCGATGCCGCCGCCGCCCCTGCGGTCTCCAGGTTCACATCACCTGTGAGCGGGATTCGCTTCAATAAGTCGAAGAGGTCTCCGCCCTCGAGCAATTCTCGCCGCCGCTCCGGTCCGGTGGCGTCGTAGAAGATGACCTGGCTCGTCCCGAGCACCTCGGCCACATCCCCCTGGACGACGACGGCGGTCCCTTCGTCCACGCCGATGCCTAGGAGTTCGGGACGGAGATCCAGGACCGACCAGAGGTCCTCCTGGCGGCCGCGCGCGAGGAGGTGTTGGTCCACGGCCGCGCGGTCGAGGAACCCGAATCCGGTTCGGTACTCGGCGGACATGACCCGCTCGTTTGTCTCCGGGTCCCCGCGGACGAGGAAGGAGGCCAGGATCGAGGCGCCCGCCGAGCTTCCTCCGACGATCCCGCCCCGTTGGAGAACTTCGAAGAGCGCCTCCTGCACGCGCGTGTCCAGATACGCCTCCACGAGGCGGTGCTGGCGCCCCCCCGAAATCCAGACTCCGGTGGCCTCCCGCAGCGGGGCGACGAAGGACTCCGAATCGGCGAGGGTGCGATCGCGGGTGTGGAGGACGACGACGGAGGTGGCGCCCGCGTCCGAGAGCGCGCGGAGGACCGTCGGATCTCCCGCGAACTCTTCGTCCGTCGCAGCGGTGGGAATCAGGACGATGCGGGAGGCTTCACCACCCGCCTCGTCGACGAAGCGCGCCCAGATCTCGGGTCCGAGGGTCCCTCCGCCCGCGGCGAGGACGACTCCCTCGAGGGGGCCGACCCGGGGCACCGCGAGGGCGGCGGTCGTCTCCTGTGCCCCCGCCCATGCGGGCGAGAGGAGAAGGGCCGCCGCGAGGAGGGCGGCAACGCGCGCCGCGGGGCGCCGTCCCGGATGATCGGGAGGCAGGGAAGCGCGTTGCCGGAGCTTCACTCGGAAAAGTAGGGGTTCTCGCCGGAGGCGTGGTCGGTGACGTCGTGGATCGCGGTGATCTCTGGGATCGCCTGGCGAATCGTGCGTTCGACGCCCTGCCGCAGAGTCATCCGGGACATCGCACATCCCTGGCACCCCCCGGTCATCTCCATGTAGATCTCCGTTCCCTTCACGTCCCGGAGCTCGATCCGCCCGCCATGGGCCGCGATCGCCGGATTCACCTGTTCCTCCAGGATTGCCAGCACCTTTTCGGCGAAGGGGCCTTCGGGAAGCTTGCGGGTCGGTGCGACGCGGGCCGGCGTGATCTCGAAGCCGCTTTCGTTCACCCGCTCGACGAAGTCCACCGTGGCCTCTCCGAGCCTCTCCGCGCTCTCCGAATCTACGAGGACGGTGAAGCCGCCTCCGTCCACCGTCAGATCGGATTCTCCCCGGTCGCCGTCTTCCACGAGCGTCATCTCGAATGAGGGGGCCATCGGGCTCCCCCCCTGGCTCACATGGATTCGGAGGGCCTTGAGTTCCTCGCCCCCCTGATCCATGAACTCGAGCACCATCTCGCGGGCCTTATCTGTAAAGGTCAGCACGCCTCGTCGCTCCTCTCGGGCCCCCGGGTGGGGGCGGGAATCCTGCGAAGTCACGGTGTGCGGCCGATCCCTGGCCGTACCCGCCAATCCTATTTCTACCCTGCTCTCCGCCTCCGGTTCGGCCTCGTGGTGCGATCCTCCCCGGCCGGTTGCTCGGGTTTCGCCCCCTCTCTATGATTACCTCCCATGGGCAGGTCGCGCGACCTGCCAGACTTCCCCCGGGTCCCGGACCTCGTCGCTCCCGGGACCCGCATTCGTTCAGACCCCAGGAGCTCGAAGCACTCAGATGGCGGATCTCGATGTGATGGAAAAGCTCGTGTCGCTCGCCAAGCGCCGCGGGTTCGTCTTCCAATCTTCTGAAATCTATGGCGGAACGGGCTCCGTGTGGGACTACGGCCCGCTCGGGATCGAGCTCAAGCGCAACGTGAAAGAGGCCTGGTGGAGCCGAATGGTCCTCCAGCGCGAGGACGTCGAAGGCCTCGACGCCGCGATCCTCATGCACCCCAGGGTCTGGGAGGCCTCCGGCCATGTCGAAGGGTTTACCGACCCTCTCGTGGAGTGCAAGGTCTGCAAGAAACGGTTTCGCGAGGACCAGCTGGAGTCGAGTGAGTGTGGGAACAAGCCTTCGGTCGGCCCGGGGAAAGACGCACAGTGCCAGCTCAGCGAGGCGCGCCTCTTCAACCTGATGTTCAAGACCTTCATGGGACCGGTGGAGTCGGATTCCTCCGTGGTTTATCTCCGGCCCGAGACGGCGCAGGGCTCCTACGTGAACTTCCTGAATGTCCAGACGGCGGCGCGCCAGAAGGTCCCCTTCGGGATCGCGCAAATTGGAAAGGCGTTTCGGAACGAGATCACTCCGGGGAACTTCATCTTCCGGACGCGCGAGTTCGAGCAGGCGGAAATGCAGTTCTTCGTCGAGCCCGGCACTGACGAGGAGTGGTTCGAGAAGTGGCTCGTGGAGCGGCAGGACTGGCACAAGTCCCTCGGCGTGAAGCCGGAGAATCTGCGCCTGCATGAACACGGCCCCGACGAGCTCGCACACTACGCGAAAAAAGCGGTGGACATCCAGTATCAGTTTCCCTTCGGTTGGAAGGAGCTGGAAGGGGTGCACAACCGCACCGACTTCGACCTGGGCCGCCACGAGCAGTATTCGGGGAAGCGATTGGAATACATCGATTCGGGTGAGGGAAAGCGATTCGTTCCCTACGTCGTCGAAACCGCAGTGGGGGTGGATCGGACGGTCCTCATGCTCCTCTGCGACGCGTACCGCGAGGATGAGGTGGAAGGGGAGACGCGCGTCGTACTCGGATTCTCCCCTCGCATGGCCCCGGTGAAAGCGGCCGTCTTTCCCCTAGTGAAAAAGGACGGGCTCCCCGAAATCGCGCATGGAATCGTGAAGGAGCTCCGCGCCGCGGCGATCCCCGCCTTCTACGACGAGTCGGGTTCTATCGGGCGCCGCTACCGCCGCCAGGACGAGGCGGGGACCCCCTGGTGCGTGACCGTGGACGGACAAACGAGCGCGGATGGGTCGGTTACGATTCGCGACCGGGATTCGCTCGAGCAGGTGCGCGTGGATGGCTCGAAGGTCCGCGAGTGGATCACGGAGAGGCTGAGCGGGTGAGGGGCCGGGGCGGCGGAGCGCAGGGCACCCCGGCGGGCTTCCCCGGATGCCGCCGCCCTCGACCTCCGGCGAGCCGCGACCGGCAGAGGGCATAGGACCGTGAGCGCCGGGGGAGTGGGCGGAGGGGTCGGAGGCGGCCTCAGCGGGGCGGGGTCGGGATCCGGTGGCGCGTCGGGTGCGCGATCCCCCTCGTCCGTCTTCACGACCCGGTGGGGAATGCTTCTCGCCATGATGGGGATGGCGGTCGGAACGGGGAATGTCTGGCGTTTCCCCCGCATCGCGGCAACCCAGGGCGGGGGATCGTTCCTCGTGGCGTGGATCGTCTTCCTCCTCCTCTGGTCCGTTCCCCTCCTCATTCTCGAGTTCGGCCTTGGGAAGGGGACCCGTTCGGGCCCGATCGGGGCCTTCGTGAAGACGCTCGGTCCGAAGTTCGGATGGATGGGCGCGTGGATTGCCTGGACCGCGACCGCGATCATGTTCTACTACTCGGTCGTGATGGGATGGACGCTCCGATTTCTCGCAGCTGCGGTGTTCGGCGAGGTTCCCTCCGACCCCCCCGGCGCGCTCTGGGAGACGTACGCGGGGAGTCCCGCAGCGCTCGTCACACACGCGATCGCGATGGGGATCGGTGTCTTCGTCGTCTCGAAAGGGGTTCGCGGGATCGAGAAGGCCGCGCGCATCCTGATCCCCTCTCTCCTGATCCTCCTGGTCGTCCTTGCCATCCGAGCGATCACCCTTCCAGGGGCGTCCGCGGGGCTGGCCTTCCTCTTCACGCCCGACTGGTCCCGCCTGGCGACACCCGATATCTGGCTCCAGGCGCTCACGCAGAATGCCTGGGACACGGGCGCCGGATGGGGACTCGTCCTCTGTTACGCGATTTACATGCGGAGCCGCGAGGACACGGCGCTGAACGCCTTCGTCATCGGATTCGGGAACAACGCGGTCTCGCTCCTCGCGGGGATCATGGTCCTCTGCACCGTCTTCTCCGCGATGCCGGGTGCCGCCGACGAGATCGTGGGGGCGGGGAACACCGGGCTCACCTTCATCTGGGTCCCGCAGCTCTTCGCGACGATTCCTTTCGGGCGATTTTTCCTCGCCCTCTTTTTCCTCGCCCTCGTTTTCGCAGCCTGGACCTCGCTCATCGCGATGATCGAGTTGGCCTCCCGTGTTCTCGTAGATCTCGGGATCGAGCGGCGGAGAGCGATCGCGATCGTGGGGATTGCGGGCGTCCTCCTCGGGATTCCTTCCGCTCTCTCGAATGGATTCTTCGGAAACCAGGACTTCGTGTGGGGCGTGGGCCTCATGCTTTCCGGATTCTTCTTCGCCGTCGCCGTACTTCGTTACGGCGTGACCGAGTGGCGCGCGAAGTTCATCAACACGGAGAACTCCGACGTCCACATCGGAGCCTGGTGGGATTGGGCTATCCGGCTCGTGGCCGTGCAGGCGATCGTGCTCATCGTCTGGTGGCTCTGGCAGGTGCGCGGTGCGGACTTCGCCGGCAACTGGAATCCCTTCGCCGTCGAAAACATCGGAACCGTTCTCGTGCAGTGGGGGATCGTCCTCGTGGTCCTGATCGCCTTCAACGGAGCACTGGCAAGGCGGACGCGGGTGTGACCTTCGAAGAATTCGAGGCCGAGGCCCATCGGATGTGGGATGAGATCCCCGCCGAGTACAAAGAGGGGATTGACGGAATCGTCGTGAAGCGCGCCGCGGAGGCGCACCCGGACCACGACGACTACTACACGATGGGGATGTGCTTCACCGAACCCTACCCGTCGGATTACGGTGGACCGGAAACGACTCGCTCGATCCTCGCCCTCTATTACGGTTCCTTCCGAAAGATCGCGAAAGGCGATCCGGACTTCCCCTGGCGCGAGGAGCTCTGGGAGACGATCACGCATGAGCTCCGGCATCACCTCGAATTCCTCGCGGACGACGACGCTCTCGACGGAGTGGACTACGCTCTCGAGGAAAGCTATAAGCGGGAGAAGGGACTCGACTTCGACCCCTGGTACTACCAGCGCGGGATTCCGCTCAGCGCGAGAGTCTTCCGGGTTGAATACGACGTCTACGTCGAAGAGCGGTGGCGGGAGGAAGCGTTTCAGAAGGCCGAGGTGATCGAGTTCGATTGGGACGGAGGGCGGTGGACGATTCCCCGCCCGGAGGCGCTCGGCGACCTCCACTATATCTTCGTGGAGGCGGTCGAGACCGGCGGCGGGTGGCTCCAGATCGTCCTGGTTCGCGAGGTCCCCTTCTTCGAGCAGCTTCGGCATCTCTGGAAAAAATCGTCTCCGGAGCTCCTCGAGTCCGAAGCAATCGCCACACGTGTAGGGGAGGCGCCCGGCTCCCCCGGAGCCGACGATGGCCGGCCGGGGAGCGGGGGGGGAGGGCCGCCGCGTCGAGCCGGAGACGCACCGCCGGGCCCGCCGCGAGACGTCCCCGACGCGGGTGGGCCCGGGGAACGCCGGAAGGGCGGAGGGAAGTCGTGAACCGGCGTGATCTCTGGGCCCGGATGACCCCGTACGAAGTGGGCATTCCAGGGCGGGACTTCGCGGACAAGACCTTTGCCGCGATTCGGGAGGAGGCCGAGGTTCGGGGAGTGGACCCATCCGACCCCGGGGCCTTTTTCCAGCTCGGCGAGGTGGGCCGTGCGATCCGCGCGATCCAGGGGGAGGAGCGGGGAGGAGAGGTGATCGAGCGTTTTGGTGCATTTCTCTTTCATGCTTTCCACTTCCACCGCGCGGGGGAGCCGCTCTACCTCCTCGGAACAAAGACCGCGCGCGAGCTCGTGGAGCACCCCTCTCCATCCCTCCGGTGGGACGGGAGCCTTCCCACGGAGGCCGGATACCTGCAGCTCCCCCTCCATCTCTTCTGGTCGCGCTCTCTTCCGTCGGAGGGGCCGGCGGAGCCCCTGGACGGGCTCTTCTGGGCCCGTGGGTCGGCGGACACCCTCGCCCTCATGGTGGCGCTCGGAATCCGGGGGGACCGGCCCGGGATCTCCGTCGTCGAGCTTCCTCCACTTCCCCTGGGAGAGGCGGCGAACTGGGTGGGCGGAGGGACGCGGGAGCAAGGAAGCGACTTCGAGACGACGCTCCCCGGGGGAGAGCTGGACCGGCTGTATTCGGTGGTCACCCTGGGTGAGGTCCTGACCCTCGCGGCGCGGGTCTTCTCCACCCTCGCCGCCGATCCAGGTGCGATGGGAGAGGTCGAGCGTGCGCCCAAGCCGAACGGAGGCGGGCCCGCGGCCGAGGGAGCGCGGCCGAGCCTCCTCTCCTTCCGGCGTATCGGTGCTTCCGGGGACGAGCGTCCGCCCGAACCCCTCCCCCAATTGGACGCGTGACCGCCGCGATGGGTAGGAGAAAGGGAAGGGAGGGGAAGGCGGCTCGAAAGGAACGTGCGAGTCGAATTTTCGAGCTCCTGGCGGACGCGTATCCGGACGCCGCTTGCGCCCTCGCGCACCGGGACCCCTACCAACTCGCTGTCGCCACGATCCTCTCCGCACAGTGCACGGACGCGAGGGTCAATCAGGTCACTCCGGCGCTCTTCGCGCGTTTTCCCGACGCGCGTGCGCTCTCCCGAGCGGGCCAGGACGATCTGGAGGGGATAATCCGCTCGACCGGATTTTTCCGGAACAAGGCGAAAAACCTCATCGGGATGGCGCGGGAGGTCGTGGCGCGCCACGACGGAGAGATCCCGCGCACGATGGAGGAACTCTCCTCTCTTCCTGGGATCGGGCGGAAAACTGCCAACGTCATCCTGGGCAACGCGTTCGGCGTGGACGAGGGAATCGTCGTGGACACCCACGTGCGGCGCCTGTCGAATCGCCTCGAGCTCTCACCCCACTCCGACCCGGTCAAGATCGAGCGCGACCTCGTCGAGATTTTCCCTCGGGACCGGTGGACCCTTCTCCCGCATCTATTCATCTTTCACGGGAGGGCGGTGTGTGTGGCGCGCCGTCCGCGGTGTGACATCTGTGCGTTGGCGCCGGATTGCCCGTCGTCCCGTGTCTGAGAAGTCCGATTCCCGGTGGGAAATGGGAATCATCCCCAGGAGTGGCGATGCCCGACCGAAACGACGCCCTGGCCCTCCTGGACGAGTGGGTCGGGAATCCCGGCCTCCGAACCCATATGCGCGCCGTCGAAGCGGCCGTCCGCCACTACGCGCGCCAGAGAGGCGCGGATGAAGAGCTTTGGGGATTGGCGGGGCTCCTCCACGACCTCGACTGGGAGAGGCATCCCGACGATCATCCCCTGAAGGCCGTTGAGAAGCTCCGCGGCCTCGGATTTCCGGAGGAAGTACTCCACGCGATCCTGGCGCACCGCTCCGACTTCACCGGCGTCGGGCCCGAGACCGAGCTCGACCGCGTCCTCCGGGCCTGCGACGAGTTGTCCGGCCTCGTGGTGGCGTGTTGTCTTGTGCGGCCGAACGGAATTGACGACCTGACCCCGAAGTCCGTCACCAAGAAGCTCAAGGACAAGGCCTTCGCGGCGGGTGTGGACCGGGAGGAGGTGGAACGGGGAGTGGAGCTGATCGGAGTGGACCGGGCGACCCACATCCAGAACGTCATCGACGGCTTGCGGGCCCGGGCGGCGGACCTCGGGATCCGTGGGGAAGATGTAAGGTAAGAATGAGCATGCCCCTTCCCCGTTCCCGGTTCGGCCTCGTCCTCCTGGGGCCGCTTTTTCTCGCCGGTGGGCTCCCGCTGGCTGGGCAAGACATCGAGCTTCTCGGCGAGTATTACGGGACCCGTCCCCCCGACGCCTACTATGAGTTGATCCAGAGGGACCCCAGCGCCTTCCGGTTTTCACAGGAGGGACCGGCCCGCCTGGAACGGCTTCGAACTTCGTCCAACTTGCGGCAATTCGGGCCGGGGGCGCCGGGCGGGGTCATCGGGCTGGCGATCGGTCCCCGCGACGATCCGGTCGTCGGAGAGTTCCGGTTCCCCCTGATCCTCGGCCTCTTCTCAGACGGACCCCAGATAGGTCCTTTTCCGCCCGCCCAGATCCAGCAGGAATTCTTCGACGGGCCCAACTCCCGCGTCCAGACGATCCCGCAGCTCTACTCCGAGATGTCGCGCGGGCTCCTCCAGTTCAAGGGAACCACTTTCCCCTGGGTGCAGACCGGGTTGACGCGGCAGGCCGTGACGCAGAACGCCAACGGCCTCTCCCCCAGCCTCACGCCCGGCGTGGGCGTCGGTTCTTTCATCGAAGCGATCCTGGAAGAGCTCGACGACGGCTCGATCGACTGGAGTCAGTTCGACATGGACGGAGATGGGTACGTGGACTTCATCACCGTCATGCACCCGTACCGGGGTGGCGAGTGCCTCGGCGCGGACGGGCTTCACATCTGGTCCCATCGGTGGAGCCTCACGGGCGCCACCTCGAATCGCCTGGGCCAGGGCTTTGTCACCAGGACCCCGTACGAAGGGGGAGGCTTCATCCGCATCAACGATTACACGATCCAGGCGGTTCTGGACTGCACCTCGCCGGAGCCTTCCTCCCCGGGGCTTCTGATCAATCGCATCGGCGTTTTCGCCCACGAGCTCGGGCACGCTCTCGGCCTCCCCGATCTCTACAGCACCGGCGCCGCGAACGGCCAGATCTCGGGTTCGGGAATCTGGGATCTGATGGGAACCGGGGCCTGGGGGTGCGGGCGGGTGAACGACGCGGAGCGACCCTGCCACATGGGCGCATGGAGCAAGGCCGCGCTCGGGTGGGTGGACGTCGAGGAAATCGGTCCAGGAGAGGACCGGGTCGAGACGCTGGCGCCCGTCGAAATGGCGGGGCGCGTCCTCAAGATTCCGGCTTCGGACGGATCTCGCGAGTATCTCCTTCTCGAAAACCGCCAGCGGATCGGCTCCGACGTCCATCTTCTCGAGCCGGGGCTCCTCGTCTGGCATATCGATCCCGAAATGGTGGATCCTCGCTGGCCGCAAAACGCGGTCAACGCGGTCCCGTCCCGATTCGGTGTTTGGCTCCGGCAGGCGGACGGGAAAAACCACCTCGCCCTCGCGAGCGGCGGGCGCGGAGACGAAGGCGATCCTTTCCCTGGATGCATTCGGGACGACCACCTGAACCCCTCCCTCCCCTGCGTTCGCAATCCGGAGTTTCACATCGGCACCGTGCCCCGTGCCGTCACGCACGAGGGGCGTGCAATGGGAATCGCGCTGAGCGAGATCGAGCTTCTCGGCGCCGAGCCTCACGACGTCCGCTTCCGAGTGGACACCCAGTTCGGTTGGGATACGCTCTATGTGGACGCCGAGGTCGAGGCCGTCAAGGACGAAAACCTCTCCTTCGAAATCGCCGGTGCTCCGGCGGAGTCTCTCACCTGGCGGCTCGTCGGGGGATCGCTTCCGGCGGGGCTCACCTTCCAACCGAGCACCGGTCGCCTCCAGGGGTTGACGTTCGAGACCGGGAGCTTCGATTTCGTCCTCGGCGCCGCGAGCAGCCCGAATCAGGAGACGCACGTCGTGGTCGCCCTCGAGGTCGTCCCACCGGTCATCGCTCGGGACGAGCTCGTCGCCGAGTTTCTCGGATTGCCGAACACACTCTCCCTCCCGCTCCGGATCTACCTCGACGCGCAAGGAAACCAGAACGGCGGCTTCGCCGACTTAGGAGACATCCGCGCCTACCTCCAAGCGAATCCGGGAGCTCCGGAGAGCGCCGGCGTCTCGGCGTCGCCCTCCCGGATCATCGTGAGCCCCTGGAGTTCCCGGCGGAGGCTCGATCCATGATGCGGGGCACGCAACGCCCAGAAGGTGCTCTCGAACGCAGCGCCGGGCCGGGCGGCCGAGGTCGGGTCGGTCTGGCTCGCCTGCGGCGGGCGCGCGTCGGATTCGCGCGTTTGGGGATTGCGGCCCTCGTGGCCTCGGGCGCGGGCGCCTGCGACTCTGATTCGGACGGGAGCGGGCGGTACACCGTCGCTGTCGAGTGGGACGCGGACGTCGCCCCTCTCGGCGGCGCGCTCGTTTTCCTCGGCGCCCCGGGGATGGGCGCGGCCACCGCAGGGGGGGGAGAAATGATCTGGCAAAACACACCGCCGGGCGAGGAGGGAGGGTTGCGCGTCCTTCTGATTCACACCGGGGAACCCACTTCGCTCCAATTCACGATCGAGGCGGATGCGAGGCCCACGGCCACTTTGCTCAACCTCACGACCCAGGCGAACCTACCGCTCACGCCTGCGGAGGGATATCACGTGCGCGTCTTCCGTTCGCAATGAGGGCCCTCGCATGACCGTCGCCACCTGGGTCACGATGATCGTGATCGTTTCAATCGTCTGGGGAGGGTTCGCCTTTGCCCTCAGGACCGCCCTCCGGAAGGAATCCGAGAAGGGAGACTGACTCCCGGACCCGTTCCGGAGGTCCGAACATCACCGGCCCCTGCGGTTGCGCCGCCGCGGCCGGCATCGCCCGGTCCGGTCAGTCCGCCGCGAAGCAGTAAAAGAGCCCCGCCCCGCCGGTCGCCACCAAGTTTTCCTGCCCACATCCGTTGCTCGCATGCACCGCGTTCCACGAGGCGTTCGCTCCGCCGAGGCGGTCGTGGTGCCCGAGCATGGCCCGCCCTTCGGGGGCGTTACTCGTCCAGTTGTTGCAGGTCGTGACGGCCGCGGCGCCGAGGAGGAGCCGGCCGTGCGAGTCGGAGCCCGTGAGGATGTCGTGCTGGTTCGGCTGGTCCCCCACGCCGTTCACCTGCTCGCCCCGCTCGTTCAGCGCAGCCGGCTTTCGGATGTTGTTCGAGTCGCGCTGGTAGTCGCCGTGAAGGTCCGCGACGTCCCAGGCGATGCGCTGTCCGGACGCATTGAACCAGGGTCCGCTTCCGATCCGATCGCGCGCGTTCACGGGGGGCTGGCCCCCTGCCGCCGCCGCGCTCAGGTAGGCGCGCCAGGTGCGGTTCCCTGCGCCGGCCGCCTGCGCGAGCGCCTGGCAGTGGGCATCCGCCCCGGCCAGGCCGCCGAGGTTCGCGCCGTCCCCGAGCCCGACGCTCGTGATGAAAAATCCCATGGGCTGCTGCTGTTGCTGCGCGCTCACGGCCGCGGGGGCCAACAACAGGGCCGCGGCAATCGCCACGGCGAAGGTTTCGAATCGACGATTCATCGCTTCTCTCTCTCTCCTCTTCAGTCTGGATCGGTCCCCTGCCTCCGGAGCTCCGGAGCGCGGCGTGGATGGGCCCGACTTCCTGGGAAGTGACAGGATACGAAGACGGAGTGGCCTCACACAACCAGACGCAGACGGCGGGGGATTGCCTCCCCGGCGCTCGCCTTGATTTCACTCCCCATACGGACGAGCTTATCGCCGCCACACCCGAGCCGAGCTCGTCCCGCTCCCGCCTTTTCCGCTCACATCCCGGTTGACCTCGCGTGCCTCGACGTGACGACCTGCACACGATCCTGATCCTCGGCTCCGGCCCGATCGTGATCGGACAGGCTTGCGAGTTCGATTATTCGGGGACCCAGGCGGTTCGCGCGCTCAAGGAAGAGGGGTACCGGGTCGTCCTGGTGAACTCGAATCCCGCCACGATCATGACGGATCCGGATCTGGCGGACCGAACATACATCGAGCCACTCGAGGTGGACTGGGTCACCCAGGTCATCGAGCGCGAGCGCCCCGACGCCCTCCTCCCGACGATGGGAGGGCAGACGGCGCTCAATCTCGCGATGCAGCTCCACGAGCGCGGGATCCTCGAGAAATTCGGCGTCGAGCTGATCGGAGCGAACGAGCGCTCCATTCGCATGGCCGAGGACCGCGAGGAATTCGCGGAAGCGATGAGCCGGATCGGGCTGGCCGTGACCACGGGCGGCTTCGCGCGTTCCATGGAAGACGGACTGCGGATCGTGGATGAGAGCGGTTATCCCGCGATCATCCGGCCTTCCTTCACCCTCGGGGGAACGGGAGGTGGAATCGCCTACAACCGCGAGGAGTTCGAGACACTCCTTCGCCGGGGCCTCGACGCCTCGCCGATCGGCGAAGTCCTGATCGACCGCTCGGTCATCGGTTGGAAGGAATACGAGCTGGAGGTCGTCCGCGACGGGGACGACAACGTGATCGTCGTCTGCTCGATCGAAAACTTCGATCCGATGGGAGTCCACACCGGGGACTCGATCACCGTGGCACCGGTGCAGACGCTCAGCGACGTCGAATACCAGCGGATGCGGGATGCGGCGATCGCGATCATACGCGAGATCGGGGTCGAGGCGGGGGGCTGCAACATCCAGTTCGCGGTGAGTCCCGAGACCGGGGAGCTCCTCGTCATCGAGATGAATCCACGGGTGTCCCGCTCCTCGGCGCTCGCGTCCAAGGCGACGGGATTTCCGATCGCCCGGATCGGAGCGAAGCTCGCCGTAGGATTTCGCCTGCACGAGCTCCCGAACGACATCACGAAGACGACGCCGGCTTCCTTCGAGCCCACCCTCGACTACGTCGTCGCGAAATTCCCGCGTTTCGCGTTCGAGAAGTTCCGCGAAGTGAATCCCGTCCTCGGGGTGCAGATGAAGGCCGTGGGCGAGACGATGGCGATCGGTCGGACCTTCAAGGCCGCCTGGCAGAAGGGGCTTCGCGGCCTCGAGATCGGACGCATCGGCTGGGTCTCCGGTGCGACGCTCCAGGACGACGGGCTCGTCGCCGATGATCGCCGGGCTCTCCTCGCGGCGCTCCGGCGCCCCACCGCGGATCGGCCCTTCCAGCTGAAGCGCGCGCTGGACGCGTTGGTGGACCGAGGCGACCTCGGAGACGAGGACGAGCCCGTCCCCGCCTCCCTCGAGGAGATCCTGGAGGCGACCGGGATCGATCCCTGGTTCCTGGACCAGCTCCTCGAGTTGGTGGAGCTCGAGCGGTGGTACCGGACACTCCCCGACGTCACGCGGGAAGCGACCCTTCGCATGAAGCGGAACGGATTCTCCGACGCACAGCTCGGGCGCCTCCGGGGCGAGAAGGAAGGGGACGTGCGCGCTCGCCGCCACGAGTGGGGAATCCGTCCGACCTTCAACGTGGTGGACACCTGCGGCGGAGAGTTTCCGGCCGAGACGCCCTACTATTACTCGTCCTACGAGACCGAGGACGAGGTCCGCCCTTCGGATCGCGCAAAGATCGTCATCCTCGGGAGTGGACCCAACCGGATCGGACAGGGAATCGAGTTCGACTATTGCTGCGTCCAGGCCGTTCTCGCGCTGCGGGAGGCCGGATTCGAGACGGTGATGGTGAACTCGAACCCGGAAACGGTTTCGACCGACTTCGATGTCTCCGACCGCCTCTACTTCGAGCCGCTCACCCTGGAAGACGTCCTCGAGATCATCCATCGCGAACAACCGCTTGGGGTAATCGTTCAGCTCGGCGGGCAGACGCCGCTGAACCTCGCCGAACGCCTCGAGAAGGCCGGGGTGCGGATCCTGGGGACTTCGGTGGACGCGATCGATCGCGCGGAGGACCGGGAGCGATTCGAGCGCGTCTGCCAGAAGATCGGCGCCCTCGTGCCCCCGAACGGGACGGCCGTCACGATCGAGGAAGCGCTGAAGGTCGGAGCCGACGTCGGATACCCGGTCCTCGTGCGTCCCTCGTACGTGCTCGGCGGACGCGGGATGGAGATCGTGTACGACGACGCCACGATGAAGGACTACTTCGAACGCGCGGTGAAGGCCTCGCCCGATCATCCCGTCCTGATCGACCGCTTCATCGAAGACGCCTTCGAAGCCGACGTGGACGCCCTCTCCGACGGTGAGGACGTCGTGATCGGCGGGATCATGCAGCACATCGAGGATGCGGGGGTGCACTCGGGGGACTCCGCCTGTGTTCTTCCTCCCTACAAGCTCGGCCCGGAGGAACTCGACCGGATCCGCGAGCTGACGCGGGCCTTCGCGCTCGAGCTGGGCGTCGTCGGCCTCCTGAACGTCCAGTACGCGATCCGCGACGGGAAAGTCTACGTCCTCGAGGTGAATCCGCGGGCTTCGCGGACGGTTCCTTTCGTGAGCAAGGCGACGGGGGTGCCACTTGCCCGTCTTGCGGCTCGAATCATGGCGGGTGAGAAGCTGAAGGATCTGGACGTTCCTCCCGAGCCCCGCGTCCCGGGAATAGCGGTAAAGGAGGCGGTCCTCCCCTTTAATCGCTTCGATGTGGACATCCTTCTCGGACCCGAGATGCGCTCCACCGGAGAGGTGATGGGTTTCGACGACACGCTGGGGATGGCGTACGCGAAAGCCCAGGCCGGTGCGATGAACGTCCTTCCCAAGGATGGGGGCACGCTCGTCGTGACGGTGAACGACCGCGACAAGGCGACGGTCTCTCCCCTCCTCCGGCGCTTTCACGAGCTCGGCTTCACCCTTCTCGCGACGGGCGGGACCTACGAATACCTGACGAATCAGGGGATCCCGGCGGAATTCATCTTCAAGGTGGGGGAAGGACGCCCGAACATCGTGGATGCGATGGTGAGCGGCGAAGTGGATCTCCTCATCAACACCCCGCTCGGGAAAAAGTCGCAGTACGACGACTACGCGATGCGCCGCGCGGCGATCACCTACAAAGTCCCCTACCTGACGACGATGTCGGCGACGAGCGCCGCCTGCGACGCGATCGTGGCGCTCCGCTCCGAGCCGCTGCGCGTCCGGTCCCTCCAGGAGTGGAACGCTCTGGCCGCGGAGGCCCGGCGGACCCAGGCCGCCTCGCGCGCCTGACACGAAGGCGTGCGCGGCCAGGACGGAGGCGCGATGACTGATCGGGCGACTGGACTTTTCATTCCTGCCGCGGCCGCGCTCCACGATCCTGGGTGGGGCCATCCGGAGCACCAGGGTCGTCTCCCCGCACTCGCCGACGCGGTCGGGCGCGCCCTTCCTCTCCTGCATGGCCGGGTCGAACAGCTCGAGGGGCGCCTCGCGACGCTGGAGGAGCTTTCCCGCGTACATCCGCCTGTGCATCTGGAGCGGGTGCATGAGGCCTCGGCACGCGCTGGGGAGACGGGGAACCCGGTCCTCGCGGGAGAAGAGGTGCCACTTTCCGGAGCCTCATGGGAGGCGATCCTCGGCAGCGCGGGGTGCGCCCTCGAGGCGTCCGAGCGGATTGCGGCCGGCCGGTTGCGGAACGCCTTCGTGGCGACGCGTCCGCCGGGGCACCATGCCTCCGCGGAACGCGCGATGGGGTTCTGTCCAGTGAACCATGTCGCGGTCGTGGCGCGCCACCTCCAGGCGAGTGGCGCGGCGGAGCGCGTCGCGATCGTGGACTGGGACGTCCACCATGGGAATGGGACCCAGGACATCTTCTACGAGGATCCCTCGGTTTTTTACCTCTCGCTCCACCAGTGGCCCTTTTATCCGGGGACGGGGGGAGAGGATGAGCGCGGTGCCGGAAGGGGGAGGGGGACGACATTGAACGTGCCGATCGGCGCCGGAACGAGCCGAGAAGTTTACGCAGAGGCGTTCGCCGGTGCGCTCCAGGAAGCGGAGCGGAGCTTCACACCGGACTTCATCCTGATCTCGGCCGGGTTCGACGCCCTGGCCGGCGACCCGCTCGGCGGGCTCCTCCTGGAGCCGGAGGACTTCCATGCCTTCGCACGATCCGTGATGGGATGGGCCGGGCGGGGCTGCGCCGGAAGGGTCCTCGCCCTCCTGGAGGGGGGGTACGAGCCCGTTCGTACGGGAATGGCCGCAGTGGGCACGCTCACCGCCCTGGCGGGGCGTGCCTGAGTAAAAGAAACACCAGCAGGGGCGCCATTTCCGCATCGTTCGACTTGAGCCCGCCCTCCAAACCCCTCATCTTTCAACTTATCGCCTCATCCCGATCCGCATTTTGATCCGGGAGCCTCCCGATGCGCGCGTTCCTTCTCGCAGTCCTGGTTCTCGTCCTTTCGGGGCCGGCCTTCCTGGCCGGCCAGATCCCCGAGGGGATGGAGGGTGAGGCGTTTCGGCCGCATCCCGAGGCGACCGAGGCGATTTCCCGGCTCTACTCTCCGTTTTGCCCGGGATTCATGCTCGAGGTCTGCACCGCCGCCCAGTCCGTTGCGCTTCGGGACTCGATCCAGGCGTTGGCATACCAGGGTTGGACTTCAGAAGAGCTCGTCGAGTGGATGCTGGCGAACCATGGCGAACGGTATCGAGCCGTCCCCCAAGGGAGCGGCTGGGGGCTCTGGGCCTGGCTCCTCCCCCCGATCGGGCTGGTCGTCGGCGCGGTGGTCGTGGTCACGGCCCTCCGGCGCTTCGGGCCCCCGCGGCGGGATGGGGGTCCGGCCTCATCCTCAGGGCATGCAGCCCGTATCTCGCAGGACGAAGAGGAGCGGCTCCGCTCGGCAATTCGCGAGATCGAGCTCAACGAGGATCCGTCGTTCTGAAGGCGACGCCTCCGTCATGAACGCGTCGTACGCGAGGCCGCTCGCCGCGGGCGCCATCCCGTCTATGCTGGACCTGGTCCGGCTCAGCCGCCGGACCCTCTTTCCGCCCGGAGGGAAGGAGCTCTACCACCAGATCGCCCTCCTCACCGAGCTCTCCCAGGGGAACGAGCTCCTCGTTGCGGCATGCGGGCAGGGGACGACGCTCACCTACTTCGTGGAGGAGTTCGGGGCCCAGGGAGAAGGGGTGGACGAAGATCCCGAGCTCGTCGAGGCCGCCGTGGCGCGCGCGAAGGCCAAGGGGCTCGGCGAACGCCTTCACTTCCAACGCGGCTCGATGGAGGATCTCCCTTACCGGGACGGGGTCTTCGACGTGGCCGTGGGGGAGATCGGCCTCACGGCGAGCGCGGATCCCGAGACGGCCGTGACCGAGCTCGTGCGCGTAACCAAGCCCGGCGGGCGGATCGTCCTCGTCCAGCTCGTCTGGCAGGCGCCGGTGGACCCGCGTCGCCAGACCGTTCTCACCCGGCACCTCGGAGCGCGCCCCCTCATGCTCGTCGAGTTGAAGAAGATCCTTCGAGCCGCCGGTGTGGAGCGCCTTCATACCGAGGCGTGGTCGGACGAGGACACCGCTTTCCGCTCGCATCTCACGAAGCCCTTCCCCGATTTCGCGGAGATGTTCACCCTGGGTGAAAAGATCGGGATCCTCCGCCGCGCCTGGCGTCGGTGGGGGTGGCGCGGCGTCCAGGCGGCGCTCGCGCGCGAACGGGAGGTTCACCGCCTTCTCACGCGCGAGCGGGTCCTCGGACTTGACCTGATCACCGGGTGGAAAACGGCGGGAGCCAACGACGGTGAGCCGGCGGAGGCCGGGGCACCACACGCGGAGACCGTGGACCTTCCTCTCTTCCTCCAGAGCGGGGAGCGGTGACGCTCGGGCTCGCGGGAAAGCGGGAGACCCCCTCGACCCCATGACGAGCCACGTGGAGGTGGCTCTCCCCCTCCCGCTCCACCGCACCTTCACCTACCGTCTCGAAGGGCCGGTTCCCCCCCCCGGGACCCGGGTTCTCGTTCCGTTCCAGCAGTCGGAAAAGGTCGGCTGGATAGCGGGCGAAGGGGACCCGGAGGGAATCTCCGGTATCCGGCCGGTACGGGATGTCCTGGAGCGCGTTCCTTCCGTTCCCCCGGAGCTTTTCGCGCTGGCGCGCTGGGTGGCGGACTACTACGTGGCGCCGCTCGGGATCACACTCCGCTCTTTCCTTCCCTCTGTCCTCTCCGATGGGGCACGCGAGGTCGTTCGCCTCACCCCGGCCGGCCGGCATCGTCTCGAAGTCTCGGAAAAGGAGGGCGGACTTCCGGCGTCGGCGCGCGAGCTGCTCGAGGCGGTCGGACGGCGGGGCGGGGAAGCGCGGGTGGGAGCACTCCGGCATGCGCTCGCGAAGCGGGCCGTCTGGCCCGCGCTCCGCAGATTGACCGGGGAAGGGCTCCTCGAGCACGAGACCCTCCCGCCGCCGGATCCGCCGATCCGGACGCGCAAGGTCATGCGGCTCAAGCACTGGATCCCAGACCTCGCCGAGAGGGACGAGCGATTCGGACGGGCGGGGCGTCAACGGGCGTGTTACGAGCTTCTGGAGGCGTCCGGGGGCGCCTGCGAGCTCGGGGTCGTCCTCGACGACGAGGGGTTCTCGCGCTCGGTCGTCTCGGCTCTCGAAGACAAGGGCCTCGTTGCGGTAGAGGAGGTCGAGGTCATGCGCGACCCCTTCCACGACGGCGACATTCCCCCGGTTCCCACGCACGATCCCACTCCGGCCCAGTCCGCCGCGGTCACCGAAATCGTCGGGGCAGCCGACACCCGAAGGCCCGCACCCTTCCTCCTGCACGGAGTGACCGGGTCGGGGAAGACCCTCGTGTACGGGCGGATCCTCGAAGAAATCGTGGGACGCCGCGGTAAGTCCGCGATCGTCCTCGTCCCCGAGATCGCGCTCACTCCCCAAGCGGTGGCGCGATTCAGGGGATGGTTCGGGAGCGAAGTGGCGGTGCTCCACTCGGCGCTTTCGGCCGGAGAGCGGTTCGATCAGTGGCGGCAGATCCGCGCCGGGGCGAAGCGGGTCGTGGTGGGCGCCCGCTCCGCGCTATTCGCGCCCGTACCCAACCTCGGTGCGATCGTCGTGGACGAGGAGCACGACACCTCGTACAAGCAGTCCGAGGCACCACGTTATCAGGCGCGCGACGTGGCCGTCGTGCGCGCTCGACTGGCGGGAGCCCTCTGCATCCTCGGCAGCGCGACTCCCTCACTCGAGAGCTGGCGAAACGCCGAAACGGGGAAGTTTCGGCTTCTCTCCCTCCCCGATCGGATCGGGGGGCGCCGTCTTCCCCCGGTCGAGATCGTAGATCTGAGAAGGGTCCGTCCCGCGGCGGCGGGATCGGACGGGGGGGAGGGGATTCTCTCGCCCAGGCTCGTCGCGGCGGTGCGGGAAAGGCTTGCCCGCGAAGAGCAGACGATCCTTCTCCTGAACCGAAGAGGGTTTGCTTCTTTCGTGCAGTGCCGCGCGTGCGGAGAGGTTCAGGAGTGTCCAAACTGCTCTGTCTCCCTCACCTACCATCGCGCGCGAAAGCGGCTCCTCTGCCATCACTGCCGCCACGAAGAGGCCCCGCCCGAAAGGTGCCGCTCCTGTGGAAGCCAGGAGGTGTCGCTCCAGGGGGCCGGGACGGAGCGGGTGGAGCGGGCGGTGGCGATGACCTTTCCAGCAGCGCGGATCGCACGGATGGACGTGGATACGACCTCGGGACGTTGGTCGCACCACGAGATCCTTGGGCGGGTCGAGCGCCACGAGGTGGACATCCTCCTCGGCACCCAGATGATCGCGAAGGGCCTCGACTTCCCCCGGGTCACCCTGGTCGGAGTCGTGAATGCCGATGTCGGGATCCACCTTCCGGACTTCCGAGCCAGCGAACGGTCCTTCCAGCTCCTCAGCCAGGTCGCCGGACGGGCGGGGCGCGGGGACCTTGGAGGACAAGTCGTCATCCAGACGTCGCTTCCCGAGCACTACGTCATCCAGACCGCCCTCGCGCACGACGTGGTGGGATTCGTCAGGCGGGAGCTCGAAGAGCGGAGAAGCCCACCTTATCCACCCCACGTCCGGCTGGTGAACGTCGTAGTAAGCTCACCCGATCGGGCTCTCGCCGCCGACGCCGCCGAGCGGGTCGTAGGCTGGCTCCGGGAACGGATGAAGGGGCCGGAGGGGCGAGGTCTCGAACTGGTCGGCCCGGCCCCCTCTCCCATCGAGCGGCTTCACGGCCGGTGGCGCTGGCACTTCTTCCTGCGGGGCCGCCTGGCCGGGGGAGTGACGACCCTGCTGCGCGCCGTCCAGGATGAGTTCGCCCTCCCGGCCGGTGACGTGCGCCTCGTGGTGGACCGGGACCCTGTGGCCCTCCTCTGAATCGCACGGGGGCCCGGCCGGCCGGCTGGACCGGGAATGTTCACCCGGGTAGCTTTCTCGCAACCGCCGGACGGTCCGCGGGGTATTATGCGAGCGGCGGGTCCGTGCCCACGGGATCCCCGCCGCCATCTTCGCTGGAGGGAGCGATCTCGATGGGGTGCCTCGCGCTGAACGCTTCGTTCGAACCCCTCACCCTCGTCCCCCCGCGCCGGGCGATCCGCCTCGTCCTCGACCGCAAGGCCGAGGTCCTCGAGGTGGACGAAGCGCGCCGATTCCGCTCCGAAAGGGACGACCTCCCCTTTCCGGCGGTGATCCGCTTGGTGCGCTTCGTCCATGTTCCGCGGCGGTTCAGGCGCCAGGTGACGAACACCTTTCTCTTCGCCCGCGACGACTATTCCTGCCAGTATTGCGGCCGCCACCGGCGGGAGTTGAAGGGGCGCCAATTCCTCACCCGCGACCACGTGATTCCGGTATCGCAAGGAGGGGGAAACGGTTGGTCGAACGTCGTGACCGCATGCTCCACGTGCAACAATCGGAAGGGGAATCAGACGCCGGGGCAGGCCCACATGCCGCTCCGCGGCGTTCCCGGCGAACCGAACTACGTGCACCTGGTCTGGGCTGTCCGGCGCGTCACCGAGACCCAGGCGCGTTGGATCGCGATGTTCTATGGGCAGGATGCGCTGGCCCTGATCGCTGGAACGGACATGCATTCGGCGGTTGCCGGCCTCGCGGGACTCTAAGCCCCCACCCTACGCGACCTCTTGTAGGAGCGCATGGCGCCACGTCACGCCACTTCGCCGTGCCCGCCGGTTATTCGTCCAACCAGGCGTGGGGGCGCTCGCAGAGGTGGCCCGCTCCCCGCACGGTTCCGTCCGCCGTGACCTGCTTCCAGTGGACGACCCAGCCGCGCACGGGGTCGTGCGCGGTCTCGTAGGAGAAGCCAGGGGCGCTCGCCCGCTCGGCGAGGAATCTCGCGAGGGCGGCAGGGAGCTCGTCTCGCACTGCGGACGAGGGCTTGCCGCGAGCGGTGATGAGCTCGCGGCGGAGCTCGGATTGGCAGTACTGCACGGCCTGGATCGCGGTCCCGAGGGTGTCGGCGGCCTGATTCAAACCTGCCTCCACCTCGTCCGACGCCTGACCACGGATCCGGGCGAGGAGCGACCGGGTGACCGGCGCATCGGTTTCCATCCGGGCCTGCTGAAGGAGCTGAAGTGCCCGATCCTGTTGCCGGAGGAGCTGGACGCAGACGGCGGCCCGATCGGAGGGGAGGGAGACGTCACTCACGCTCGTCGTCCTCCTCGGGTGGGACTCCATCCCATTCGCGCACCATCTCCTCGCTCCTGCGGAGCGCCTCGCGCACGACCTTCAGCGATTCCTTGAGAACGGGATCCTCGGCTTCCGTAACTCGTGCGGACCCCCGGCTCTCCGCTCCTTCAAACTCCCCCGGCGGATCGGTGGCCAGCCGGCTTCGTCGCACTTCGTAGGCGAAGAGCTTCTGGCGAAGATCTCCGAGCAGGCGCTGGAGGTCCGCAGGGGAGGTGAGGACCCCGTCCTCTGAATCCAATCGAAGGATGAGCCGGGCAAAGGCCACCAAATCCGCTCGAAGTCGAGACTCGGAGATATCGTCGTATTTTCCCATGGGCGGCCCTCAGGGCTCCGAAACACCGCTTCTCACGGATTGTTCGGGCGCGGGAGCGGCGATTCCGATTCGGGCGTCCAACACACTCACTCCCTCTGCGGTCGCGAGGAGGGGATTCACATCCACCTCCGCGATGGACGGATGATCCTGCACCAGCTGCGAGAGGCGCTGAAGCGCCTCGACGATCGCGTCAATCCGGACGCGCGGTTCCCCGCGGGACCCATCCAGGAGGGGGAAGCTTCGGATCGAGCCGATCATTTCCTCGGCGTCCCTCTCCGTGACCGGGGGGATGCGGAATGCGACGTCCCGGAGCGTTTCGGCATGAACGCCGCCAAGTCCGAAGGAAAGGACCGGCCCGAAATCCGGGTTCGTCGTCATTCCAAGGAACAGCTCCCGCCCCCCGGCCGGGACCGGCGCGATGAAAAGCTCGGCGGCCTCTTCGCCATTCCCGCTCGCCGCGCGCCCCGCCAGCCTCTGATACTCGTCTCGAACCCTCCCCGGATCCCGGAGCGGAGAAAGGGGGGGATCCGCGTCTCCACCATATCCAATTTGGGGGGAAAAGGCCTTGAGGACCACCGGGTAACCCAGCCTTTCCGCGGCCCCCACGGCCTCCTCGGCCGAGGCGATGGGGATGGGCCTCCGGGTCGGGATCCCGTAAGCCTCGAGAACGTCGAGTGTTTCCAAGGCGCGGAGGGCCGTCCGCCCCGCCCCGAGAGCCTTGTCGAGGAGGACCTGGATGCCCTGGACGTCCACCGCGAAGGTCGCGGCAGCCTGGACCGGCCGTTCGAGCCATCGCCCGTGGCGACAGAGTGCCGCGAGCGCGCGCGCGGCCGACTCCGGAAAGATGTAGACCGGAATGCCGGCCGCCTGGAGCTCCGCCCGCCTCTCGGTCAGCCCGTGGCGGCTCATGAGAACTGCGAGCACGGGCGTCTCCGGGTGGTTCCGGGCGGCGCGCACGACGCTCTGGGCGAGGCTTTCCTGGCGCGCGCCGAGAGGCGGAACGAAGGCCGCGATCGCCGCGTCCACGCCCGGGTCGCCCAGGACGTGGTCCAGCGCGACGCCATAGTCCTCGGCGGAGGTGGCCGGCCCCATGTGAACCGGATTCTCTACCTGACCCTCTCCTCGCACGAGGGCGGCGATCTCTCGGCGGCTCGCGGGCCCGAGCTCGGCGACCGTGAGCCCCTCGGCCTCGCATCCGTCTGCGATGATTGCCCCGGGACCGCCCGCGTTCGTCACGATCCCCACGCGGTTCCCGCGGGGAGGGGCGAGGGCTCCGAAGGCCATGGCGAGGTCGAAGAGCTCCTCGACCGAATAGGCGCGGTGCACGCCGCACTGGGCGAGGAGGGCACCGGCGGCGGCGTCCGCCCCGGCGAGAGCCGCCGTTTGGGAGCGGGCGCGCTGGCCCTCCCGAGCCGCCGGCCGCCCCGGTCGCACGACCACGATCGGCTTTTTCCGCGCGACTCTCCGGGCGATGCGGGTGAACCGACGGGGGTTTCCGAAGGTCTCGAGATACATGAGGATGACCCTCGTCTCGGGATCGGATTCCCAGTACTCCAGAAGGTCGTTTCCACTCACGTCCGGGCGGTTGCCGACGGAGACGAACTGGCGGATCCCGATTCCGTATTCGGCCGCGTAGTCCAGGATCGTGACCCCGAGCGCGCCGGACTGCGAGAGGAAGCTGATGGGGCCGGGGGGCGGCATGGTCGGCGCGAAGGTCGCGTTCATGGAGACGCCCGGGTCGGTGTTCAGAACCCCCATGCAGTTGGGCCCCACCATCCGCATCTCATAGCGGCGCGTGAGATCCACGAGCTCGCGCTCGCGGCGCGCACCCTCGGCGCCCTCCTCCCGGAATCCGGCCGAGATTACGACGATGGAGGTGATTCCCTTGGCCGCGCACTCGTCCACGACTTTGAGAACCGACTCACCCGGAACGACGACGATGGCGAGGTCCACCTCGACCGGGATCTCCCGGACGGATCGCCACGCCGGAAACGAATGCACGGAGCGGGCACCCGGATTCACGGGATAGACCGTCCCCAGAAAACCGTGGCGCACGAGATTGTCGAGAATCTGCCATCCGATGGTTCCGGGGGTCCGGCTCGCGCCGATCAGCGCCAGAGTGCGCGGCTCGAAGAGCGGGCGAAGCGAGGAAGTCATCGGGACCGAGTCGTGACCTTTCGGGGGCAGAAGGGAGGGATTGGTGGGGGGCGTGGGGTCCCCAAGCGCAAAAAGTGTAACCACCCCTCCGAGGCATCTCCAGAGCGGGGCGGGCCCGGGGCCGAGACGATCGGGGTTGGAGGCCCTTCCCCTTCCCCTCATCTTTCGGGGTGGCCCCGACTCCCCAGAGGTGATCCTGTGACACTTCCCGCCGGCGAACCCAGCCAAGCGCCGCGGCCGACGCCGGTCCGCTCCCTCATGCAGGCCGAGCCGGCACCGCCTCCGGAAGTCCCGGCCGAACCGCCGCCCCGCATCGTCGAATCGGAAGCCGAGCGCTGGACGGTGCGCGAAGCCGGCGCGACGCGCAGTGGATCGGGCGTCGACCGTGGGGCGCCCCTCCTCCTCGTTCACTTCGACCGAGTGGAAGGGCCCGAAGTGGCGCCGAGGGAGGGGCTCACCGTGGCGACCTCTCTCGACGAGTTGCACGACGAAGATCTGATCGAGCTCCTCCGGCGGTCCCGCCCCGTCCGCACTCCGGAAACTCGTCCCTCCTGAGAGAAGCTGGGAGCCGGGCACCTCCCCACGGACGCATCCCCCTTCGCCATGGCCGATGGTGTGTCGTAGGTACACACATTCCGTAGTCAATCAGACACGAACAAGAAGAAAGGCGACTCCATGTGAAAGTTGTAAATAACAAAATGCCAATGGATTATACGCTTGGACTCCGGTGGCACACATGCTGCACTTCTCACTGGTCATGGCGGCAGGATGCAGCCGCCAGAGAGATCCTTGAAGGACGGATCGAAACCTGGGGCCACGGAGGAGGGGAAGATGGCGATGGAGAAGAACCTGGGGACCGGAATCAGGGGGCGCGGTGAGCGGACGGACGAGGTCCCCGGAATCGTGATCGCGCACGGCGGGTGGACCCCGAAGACGGAGTCGCTGAAGGCGGGTCTCCGCGCCTTTGTATACGGCGAAAAGCTCCCTGCGTCTCCAACCCTTCCGTTCGGGCGGTGGAAAAGAGCTTCATGACCCTGACAGGGCGCTGACCTTCGTCGGGAACCTTTCTCCTTCACTTCTCGTAGATGCACGCGGCGCTCCTTAAGGAGCGCCCCGTTTTTTTCCCCCCCCACCCGGCGCCCCCCACGGAGCGGCGCGTCCGCCCGCCGCACGGTTCAACAGCCAACTCCACTTCGGTGTCTAATATGGGTGAGCGAACGGATCTCGGGGATGCGGAGTTGGTGGTCCGCACCCGGGCCGGCGATCCCGAGGCATACGGAGAGCTAGTCTCGCGTTATCAGAGGTCCGCTTACGCACTCGCCTTCGGGGTCACCCGAAGGCACGAGGATGCCGAAGACGCGGCGCAGGAGTCGTTCGTGGTTGCCCTTGAGCGCCTCGACGAGTGCAGAAACCCGGAAAAGTTCGGGGGGTGGCTCCTGGCGATCGTGAGGAACCGCTCGCGAAATCTGGTTCGGCGGGAGACATTGCGCGCGGGCGAGGCCCTTCCGGCGAGCCTCGCTTCCGCCCGCCCCGGGCCGGATCGGGACACGGAGCGGGGGGAGCTGCGGGAACGGCTCACCGAGGCGCTCGCGGAGTTGACCGAGGTCCAGAGGGAAGTCGTTCTTCTGCACGACCTCGAAGGGTGGAAACACAGGGAGATTGCCGGTGTGTTGGAGATGCCGCCCGGCACGGTGAGATCGCACCTCCACTATGCTCGGAAGAAGTTGAGAGCGGCGCTAGGCGGGTCCCCGGAATCGGAACCGGACGAGGGAGAAGACGAATGAGCGACATCGAACCGAAAGTCCCGCTCGGAGACCTCGATCCCGGGCGGCTCGACTCCGGTTATTGGAGCCGGTTCCACGCCCGTGTGATGGAAGCGACGGGGCCTCACTTCGCGCTTCGCCATCTCGCCCCGATCACGGTCGGCGACACACTTCTCTCATGGAGCCGGCTCGTCCTCCCCTTCGCTGCGACGGCGGCCGCCGTCGCAGCCCTGCTGCTCATGCGTGCGCCGCAGGTGGACGACCTGGCCGACGTGGCTGGGCTCGAGGAACTCCTCCACCAGCCGGACGACGGCGAGATGGCCCTCCCTTCGTTCCTCTATCGGGACGCGGAAGTGGATCGGAACATGATCCTCCTCGCGCTCGAGGAGTTCTGAGGGACTTTCGATGAGCCTCATGCAACCCACGCCCACGCGGGTCCGCCTCGCCGCCGGCGCGATCCTCAGCGCGGCCTTCCTCGGCGGGCTGGCTCTCGGGTATGGACTCGACCGGGGCGTCGCTCAGGCAACTCCGGGTGAACTCGCGCGCACCGACGACCGACGGGGTGACTTCGCGCCGCCCCCTAGCGGCTGGATCATCGATCGCCTGGGGATGTCGGACGCGCAGCGTGTCGCCGTGGACTCGATCATCGCGCACTTCGCATCACACATGGGTGAGCTCCAGCGCGAATACCGCCCTCGTTTCCAGACCGTCGTAGACTCGGCGAACCGCGCCGTGCGGGATGTGCTGACGGCGGAACAGCTCGCGCAGTACGACTCCCTCCAGACGGCGGTCCGCAGTCGGAGGATGCGCGGGAATCCGCCGGGGCCGCGATGACGTACGGTCTTTAACGTCCCCGGCTCACAGGTCGTCCGGTACCTCCGGAGACCCCGATGATCGAGGTCGCTCGCATCCGCGTCGGAGGAAGTCGCTTGCTCTCGGTGGCAATCACGGTGTGGGAGGGCGCGGATCCGAGAGCCAAGACTTCGGGCGGTGCCGGCGGACGGACTCGAGGACTGCATGGCCGGTCCGGGCCAGACAATGTCGAACGCGGAGGATGCATCGGTGAGTGAAGAGCGAATGGGGATGCCGCAGGCATCGGGCGACGTAGTGATCGAGACCCGGGGACTCAGGAAGGACTACGTCCTCGGGGCGGAAACCGTCCGGGCGGTGCGAGGCGTGGACATGATCGTCGAGCGGGGCGAATTCGTCGCGCTGATGGGTCCTTCGGGATCCGGGAAGACGACCTTCATGAATCTCTTGGGATGCCTCGACACGCCGACGGCGGGAGAGTATTGGCTGAACGGCCAGAATGTAAGCCAGCTGTCGGAGACACGGCTGGCGAGGATTCGGAACAAGGACATCGGCTTCGTCTTCCAGACCTTCAACTTGCTCCCGAGGGCAAGCGCACTCGCCAACGTCGAGCTCCCGCTCATCTACGCCGGCGTGAGCTCCTCGGTGCGGAAGGCGCGGGCAAGGGAGAGCCTGGAGAAGGTGGGGCTCGGCGACCGGATGGATCACAAGCCGCCGGAGCTCTCGGGAGGGCAGCGGCAGCGCGTGGCGATCGCGCGTGCGCTCGTGAACGAGCCCGCGATCTTGCTCGCGGACGAGCCCACTGGGAATCTCGATTCGAAGACGGGCGAAGAGGTGATGGCGATCTTCGAGGGCCTGAGCGATCGCGGACAGACGATCATCCTCGTCACACACGAGCACGACATCGCGGAACACGCGAAACGTCAGGTGCACCTGAGGGACGGGGTGGTCGAGCGGGACTTCGAGACGGCGGAACGAAGGCAACCCAGCGTCGCGGGCGCCCTGTCCGCGAGCGATGGATAAAGACTGCGGTTTCAGGATCAACGACAGGAGCAATCGGCATGCAACGGACTTTCCTCAGGATCGGCCTGGCCTCCTTCGCCTCTTTCGGCGTCGCCGCGTGCGGCGTCGGTGAGGCCGTGGAGGCTCCGCCCCTCGCGGTGACCGAGGTCGTGCGGAGGAACCTCGAGATCGTCGCCGAGGCGGCCGGAACGCTCGAGCCCCTCCGCAGTGTGCAGGTCATGTCCAAGGCTTCGGGAGAGGTGGTCGAGGTCCTCGTGGACACCGGTGACCGGGTCGAGCCTGGAGCCCTCATCGCCAGGATCGATCCTCGCGACGTCCAGAACGACTTCAACCAGCTTCTGGCCGACTACGAGGTGGCGCAGCAGCGATTCGACATCGCCGAGTCGCAGCTCCGCCGCTCCCAGAATCTGCTCGATGCCGGCGTCATCACGGACCAGGAGCACGAGAGCCGAAACCTCGACTTTGCGAACGCTCAGGCGACACTGGTCCGGTCGCAGACGGCTCTCGATCTCTCGCGGCTCCGTCTCGAGGACGTAACGATCCGTTCGCCCATGGCGGGAACCGTTCTCGCGAGAAGCGTCGAGGATGGACAGGTGATCTCCTCGCCCTCGGGGAATGTGTCGGGTGGGACGGTGCTCGTGACGATCGCCGACCTGAGCGTCATCCAGGTGAGAAGTCTGGTGAACGAGGGTGACGTCGGGCGGATCCAGCCGGGAATGACGGCCACGGTCCTCGTGGATGCCTTCCCGGACCGACGCTTCCAGGGCCAGGTCGAGAAGATCGAGCCGCAGGCGACCGTCCAGCAGAGCGTCGTCAACTTCCCGATCATCGTTCAGCTCGACAACTCGGAGGGACTGCTCAAGCCGGGGATGAGCGCGAACGTGACGATCCTGATCGCACAGCGTCCGAACGCACTCGCCCTTCCGAACGAAGCGATCGTGAGCTTCGAGGAAATGGTGACCGCCGCCGACTTCCTGGGCGTGCCCGACGGTCGCCTCCTCCCCGACCAGACCGCCTTCACCGAGCTCCGGCAGACAGTCGGACTCGCAGGCGGTGCGGCGGCGGCGGGCGCGGCGGGAGCGAACGGCCAGATCCCGGCCGACCTCCAGGCCCTTCGCGAGCGGGCGCAGAGCGGTTCTCTGACCCCAGAGCAGCTCCAGCAGATGCAACAGCAGTTCGGCGGCGGCGGGCGGGGAGGCCGCGGTGGAAACGGCGGTGGTCGTGGCGACGGCGGACGAGGCAGTGTTTCCGGCGCCACGGACGATGCCCGCCAGGGGGTGGTCTTCGTCCAGGGTGCCGACGGTACGCTCACGGCGCGGGCGGTTCTCGTCGGCGTGACCGACTGGAGCAACTCCGAGATCCTGGCCGGGCTCGAAGAGGGCGAGCGGGTCGCCCTCCTCGGCGGGACCCAAGTTCAGGCCCAGCAGGGGAACATGAATCAGATGTTCAGGCAGATGGGGGGCGCGGTGCCCATTCGGTTCTAGTCAGATGATCATCAAAGAGCTCTTCCTCGTCTCGCTGGCCGCGATCCGGGCCAATGTCCTGCGGTCGTTCCTCACGACTCTCGGAATCATCATCGGGGTCGGGGCGGTCATCACGATGGTCGCGCTCGGCGAAGGTGCATCGCGGCAGGTCCAGGAACAGATCCAGCGGATGGGGACCGACGTCCTCACCATCCGGCCGCAGCAGGCGCGGTCGGGCGGGGTCGCGCAAGGGGAGGCGCGGCTCTACACGACTGACGCCGAGGCGCTTCGAAACGAGGCGGGTGCCATCCTCACGGTTGCGCCCGAAACGGCCCAGCGGATGCAAATCTCGTATCAGCGCTGGAATTCTTCGCACGAGGTCCTCGGGACCTGGCCCGCGTACACGGAGATCTACAGCCTCGAGGTCGCGTACGGCCGCTTCTTCACAGAAGCGGAGAATCAGGGGCGCCAGAGAGTCGCGGTGGTTGGGTCGGAAATCCCGGGTGAGCTCGGGACTCCGGCGCCCCTCCTCGTCGGACGCACGATCCGCATCGGGACTGAGTCGTTCGAAGTCATCGGCGTGATGGCGGAAAAGGGAAACATGGGGGTTTCGCAACCCGACGCGACCGTCTTCATCCCACTGAACACCGCGCAGTACCGGCTTTTCGGGGGGCGTGACCGCCTTCGCTCCATCCTCACGAAGGTGAACGCGGGTCCCTCGGGAATGGCCCAGGCCTTCGCGGCGATCGAGCCGATCCTTCGAAGGGAGCATCGAATTCCCACGGGAGCCGCCCTGGACTTTCAGGTCCGAAACTCGACCGACCTCCTCTCCTCGCTGGAAGAGACAAGCCGAACCTTCACCTATCTCCTGGCGGGAATCGCGGGGGTCTCGCTCCTCGTCGGCGGGATCGGAATCATGAACATCATGCTCGTCAGTGTGACCGAGCGAACGCGAGAGATCGGGGTACGGAAAGCGCTCGGTGCCACACGGACGAACATCCTCTTCCAGTTCATGGCGGAGGCCCTGGTTCTCTGCGTGCTCGGAGGGGCCCTTGGCGTCCTTGCCGGAGTCGGCGGAGCACAAATCGTGTCGCGCGCCACCCAAGGGCTGGGCGGGGCGACTGCGGCCGTCAGTGCGGGCGCCGCGCCCGTCGTATCTCCCGTCGCCGTCCTCATCGCGCTCGCATTCTCCGCGGGAATCGGGCTCTTCTTCGGGATCTGGCCGGCGCAGAGGGCAGCAAAGCTCGACCCGATCGTGGCACTCCGCTACGAGTGACGAGCGCCGAAGGCGACGACGTCACCCGGACGCCGGGGCCGCGCGGAGCGATCTGGCTCCTCCTTGGGATTGCCGTTCTCTTCCTCTTCGCGGGCGTTCCTCTCCAGATCGCATTTGGGGAAGCCGGGCTGATCATCTCTCAGCTCGGGTTTCTCTTCGTCCCGACTCTCCTCTTCGTCCGGTTGGGGCGATTCGATCCGGAGCGTACGCTTTCCTTGCGCCTGCCGACGACCCGGCAGTTGGTGGGTGGGCTCCTCGTCCTCCTGGGAGGAGTCCAGATCGCATGGCTCCTCACCTGGATCCAGAGCCTCTTCGTTCCCGTCCCGACCGCCTACTTGGAGGCGGTCTCGGCGGCACTGACGGCGGACTCCCCGGAGCGTTTCATCCAACTCCTCTTCATGGCCGCGGCGCTGCCGGCGGTCGCCGAGGAGGTTCTCTTTCGGGGGGTCGTGCTTTCCGGATTTCGGTCCCGACTCCCCACCTTCTGGGCGATCGTCTGCGTCGGAATCGTCTTCGGCCTCTTCCACCTCACGCCGCAGACCGCTTTTCGATTCCTCCCGACCGCGTGGCTCGGGATGCTTCTGGCGTGGGTCGTCGTGGCTTCGGGATCACTTCCCCTCGCCACTCTCCTCCACTTCGTGAACAATGCGGCGATCCTTTCCCTCACCGCACTCCCGATGACGAGCGAGCGGGTCGCGGCGCCCGACCAGGCGCCGCCCTTCCTTCTCCTGCCGATCGCCGTGCTCGCCCTCGCCGGGGGGGTCCGGCTTCTCCATCAACGCGAGCCACGGAGCCCCGCGGGACTCTCGAACGAACCTCAGTTTTCGCTCGAGTAGCGGTAATAGAGTCCCGGTAAGGGTACGATGTTGGAACGCGGCGAGGCGTCGTCTTCCGGGTCCAACCTTCGGATCCAGAGGGCGCGATTGAGCCCGATCTCGACGCCCATGGAATGGCCGCCCGAAATCGCCCAATCCACGGCGAGTGGGGCCCGAAGGAGTAGCGCGGATCCGTTCCCCTCCCCGGACCAGATCGAGAGGTTCCAGAGCCCCAAGCCGACGGCGGGGCGCAACCTGCCGTCGGCGAAGTACCGCTTCCCCGAGATGGCAACCGAGAGGTCCCTAAAGGAGAGGGTGCCGAGGAGGACCTCGGCCGACCAGTCCCCCCATTGGTACTCACCCACGAGACCGACGAAGGCGGTGCCTCCGAGGGTGAATCCGATCCGGAAGCGCTCGTCATTCCCCGTGGGGCCCGCCGGAACTTCCTGCGCTGCCGCCTGAAGGGCGGGGCAAAACGAGAGTCCGAGGAGAAGGAGGCCGGCGGAAAGTTTCGTGAGGCGCGGACGCATGAACCCGGAAGGTCTGGATGGAATCGGAGTGCGGACCTGCTGGCCTGGGGGCCCGGCCATCCGGCCCCTCGGGAAGGTAATGCCTGGATCCTGAGCGTCCACTGGGGGGTCTGATCCCCCGCTGGCGAGGTGCGGCCCCCGGGTCGGCGCGTGCGGGCGGATCGGAACGGAAGGGCGCAATGACCGGAGTGACAAGGACTCACCTGATGCCGGCCACTCTGGCTGCCGCGCTCGTCGCATTCACGACCGGGTGTGAGCCCCCGGACCGCCCTCCCGCGTTTGCCCCGGGGCTTCCCGAGACGGCGGTCGCCTATCTCGTCCCCGACCGCGTCTCCACCTTTCGGCTCGAAGAGGGCGTCACCTACCGATCGGTCCGGAGCGGGAAGTTCCCGTGGACGGTCCACCTCCTCGAGGTGGACGTCACCCGATGCGACCTCGGCTTTCGGGTCGTCCGGGCAGAAGAAGGGGAGGGGAGGCTCCCCGTCACCGAGATGGCCCGCCGGAGCGAGCCCGGAGCGATCGCCGCGGTGAACGGGGACTTCTTCACCCCCGAGGACCGTCCGCTCGGGGTCGAGGTGTCGGGAGGCGTGCTGCGAGGGACGACGTCCCGCTCGGTTTTCGCTTGGCGGCCGGGAGAGATTCCCTGGGTGGGGCCGGTCGCGTGGGAAGACGACGGGATCCGATTCGGCGAATGGTCCCTCTCCCGGGCCGATCCCGAACCGGAGATCCAGGTGGTGGCCGGATTCCCTCCGCTCCTGCGCAACGGGCTCCCGGTCGGAGACCTGGAGCTCGCGGAGCGGCCGGAGTTCGCGGCGGCGCGCGATCCGCGGACGGCGGTCGGGTTGGACGCCGAGCACGATGTTCTCTGGATCGTGGTCGTGGATGGCCGAAGGGAAGGGGGGTCCGAGGGGATGACTCTCCCCGAGCTGGCCGCCCTCTTCCGTTCGCTCGGCGTCGGGGACGCGATCAACCTCGACGGAGGCGGTTCCTCCGTGATGGTCGTCCGAGGCGGGGTCGTGAATCGACCCTCGGTCCCGTGGGGGGAGCGGCCCGTCGTGAATGCGCTGGTCCTTCGGCGAGACGCCGCGTACTGTAGGGCGCACTGACCCCGGCGGGATTCCCCGGACCGGGCGCCGGGGCGCATTTTTGGCGATTCACGACACGCGGAGGCGGGTGATTTGGACGCGATCGAGCGGCAGAGTGGATTTCCGGCGGGACTCTTCGCTGGTCGGCGGAGCAAGGTGCTTGGGGCCCTCGACCGGGGTGCCATGATCCTGCCGGCCGCGCCTCCGCTCTTCCGCGCCGGCGACTCCGAGCTCCGTTATCGCCCCGACTCCGAGCTCTTTTATTTGACCGGCTTTCGCGAGCCCGAATCGGTGCTCCTCCTCCGGGGCTTCGCGGACGAAGCGCGGAGCATCCTCTTCGTACGCCCCCGAGACCGCGACGCCGAGCTCTGGACGGGAACACGCGTGGGCCCGGAGGGCGCGGTCGCGCTCGTCGGTGTGGACGAGGCACGCCCCTTGGACGAGCTCGAAGATGCCCTCCCGGGCCTGGTGAAGGGAGCGGATCGGATCTACCTCCGCCTTGGCCTTCACCCTCGCATCGAACGGAGCGTGGTCGCGGCCCTTCGCGAGGCCCGGCTCAAGGGATCGCGCACGGGCTCCGGTCCCCGCGCAGTCTTGGATCCGGGGGAGCTCCTCGACGAGTTCCGGCTCCGGAAGGACCCGCAGGAGATTGAAGCGATGCGCACGGCCGCCGCGATCACGGTCGCGGGTTTCGAAAAGGGGCTCGGACACGTGCGGCCCGGCGCGGGGGAGTGGGAAATCGAGGCCGAAGTGGAGGGAGAATTTCGCAGGCGGGGCGCTCTCGGGCCCTCTTTCGGCACCATCGTCGGCTCGGGCGCAAATGCCTGTGTTCTCCATTACACGGAAAACGACCGGCGCATGGAATCGGGGGAGCTCGTCCTGCTCGACGCCGGTGCGGAATGGCGGATGTACTCCGGCGACATCACTCGCACCGTTCCCGTCTCCGGGCGTTTCTCCCCGCGGCAGCGGGAGATCTACGAAGTCATAGAGTCGGCGCGGCGGGCGGCGGTGGACGCAGTCGCGCCGGGCCTGCGGACCGATGAGCTCCACCTCGCCGCCCTCGGCGCAATCGTGCGGGGCCTCCTTGACCTGGGCGTCCTCTCCGGCTCCTTCGACGAGCTGCTGGAAGCAAAGGCTCACGAGGCGTATTTCCCCCACCGGACCTCGCACTGGCTGGGGCTGAACACACACGACCCCGGTGACTACGCACGGGGAGGGACCCCGCGTCCGCTGGAGCCCGGAATGGTCCTCACGGTGGAGCCGGGGCTCTACTTCCCTCCCGACGGGGACTCCCCCTACGCCGGAATTGGAATTCGGATCGAGGACGATGTCCTTGTCACGCCGAACGGCGGAGAGAACCTGACCGAGAGCCTCCCGACCGAGCCGGCCGCCGTCGAGGCGCTGGTGGGTGCGCTGGAGGGAGAGGCGGTCCATGTCCGAGGGTGAGGGCGGGAACGCGCTCCCCCTTCTCGCCGGACGCGACTTCTTCAAGGCACACGGACTCGGAAACGACTATCTCGTTTTCGAGCGCGCCGGTGCGCGTGCGGTCGGGTGGCCCATCACCGCGGAGACCGTGCGCCGGGTCTGTCACCGCCAAGAAGGTGTGGGCGGCGACGGGATGGTGGTTCTCCTCGATCGAGCTCCGGGGGATGGAGTCTTTCCCCTGCGCATGTTCAATCCGGACGGCTCCGAGTTCGAAAGGAGCGGGAACGGGCTCCGGGTCCTTGCGGCGGCCCTCTTCCGGAGCGGACTCGCGGGTGCCGAGTCCTTTCGGGTCCGAAGCGGGGGTGACGAGATCCCGATGATCGTTCATGGACGGGACGCTCGCGGCCACTACGACGTGTCGGTCGACATGGGACGGGCGCGCGTAGGTGCGGATGCCGGTGTGGTTGCCGGCCAACTCGATGGGGAGGGGCGGGTCGTGCATCCGACGCATGGGCCGTTGGCCTTCGTTCCGATCTCCGTCGGGAATCCACACGCGGTCGTCTTTCCGGAAGTGCCCTCGGAAGCCCTCCTGAGGACGCTCGGACCCTTCATCGCGACCCACCCGGCCTTCCCCGACGGGACCAACGTCCAACTCGCGTCGGTCGTCGCGCCCGGCCGGCTTCGAATCCTCATCTGGGAGCGAGGTGTCGGGGAGACCTCCGCATCCGGCACCAGCTCCTGCGCGGCCGCGGCCGCGGCCGTCCTGACCGGACGCCTCGAACCGGGAACGATCGAAGTGGAAATGCGGGGCGGTGCGCTGCAGGTCCAGGTCGGCCCCGACCTAAACCTCGTCCTCAGAGGTCCGGTGACCGAGGTCGCGGAAGGGACGTTGACGGAAGGATTTTGTGAGGCGCTGGACTCCTGAAGCGCTTCAGGTCCGCACCCGCTGCATGAGGACGAGCCCTGCGGCCAGGAAAAGCGCGTTCGGTAGCCAAGCGGCGACTCGCGGATCGAGCGTCCCCGTGTATCCGAGGGCGCCCGAGACCCGGAAAAGCATGATGTAGAGGATGGTCGTCGCGAGGGAAAGCCCGATTCCGAAGGCCGCGCCCCCGCGCTTCGACGAGGTGGCGAGCGGCGCCCCGAAGAGGATAATCACCAAGGCCGCCGCCGGGATGGCCAACCGCTGTGCCCGCTTCGTGAAAGTCCTCCCCACGTCCCCGCCCGAGCGGAGAAGTCGGTTGCCGAATTGGGTGAGCTCCGCGTAAGTCATCTCGTCCTCGTCCCGGTAGGACTCGAGCAACTCCTCGGGACGTTCTCCGATGCCCGGGAATCGGGCCGACGAGAACTGGAAGGTGACCTCGGTCCTGTCCGGGTAAATCTCACGGGTGAAGCCGTTTCGAAAGGTCCAGCCACGCCCCTCCTCCCAGACGGCGTCCTCCGCATCCACATGCCGAACCAGGCCAGCCGGACCGCCCGAAAGTTCCTGGAGCGTCACCCCGAGGATTCTTCCGTCTCCGACGTTGAGGCGCCGGCCGGTGAGTGACTCCCCCGTGTCCGTCACGTAAACGAAATTGCTCCGAAAGGCCGTCGCCCGCGCCCTCTCTCCCCGAATCTCCACCGCGACCTGGTTGGCTCGGGGCGCCGCCTCGGCCAATGCGAGCCCGACCCCGGTCAGGACGACGCCCATCGCGAGGAGGGGGAAAACAAGGCGGTGGAACGAGATGCCTCCCGACTTCATCGCCATGATCTCACGATGCGTCGTCAGCGGGTGGATCGTGAACACGGTCGCGAGGAGCGCCGCGATGGGAAAGGTCCAGGAGAGAAACTGAGGGTACAGGTAAACGTAAGAGAGCGCCACGTCGCCGAGTGGGATCCCGCGGTCGAGGTACCCATCCAGGTTTTCCGTGGCGTCCCCGAGGATGAAGAGAACCGGCGCCCCGACGGCGAATCCCAGGAAGAGCCGAATGAAGGTTCCCAGGATGAGCCGGTCCAGGATCCGCGGCATCAAGCCGTCCCTTCCCTCGGCGTTCGATCGGCCACCTCTCCTCCTCCACGCCCGATGCGGAAGATCCGACCCAGCCGGTATCGAAGCTCGTCCCAGCTGCTCCCGCGATTCGTCGAAATCTGGCGGGCGGTCGTGGAAAGGAGAAAAATCGCCGGCACGAGGAGGATCGCCGAGGGTGCCCACATGGCCAACGCGGGATCCATCAGGCCGCGTTCGGCGAGACGCTCCCCCCCGATGAGTCCCATCCAGTAAAAAAAGAAGATGCTTACCGAGGCTGCGATCACCATTCCCACTCCGCCCCCCGGATAGCGCATCGCCAGAGGCGGCCCGAGGAGGACGAAGATCAGGCATGCGAAGGCGATCGCGTATTTCTTGTGGACTTCCACTTCCTTTCCGAAGGCTTCCCCTTGGTGAACTTCGAAACGGATGAGGTTCGTGCGGTGGAGCTGCGCCACGTTATGCACCTCCTGGTCCTCCCGCGGCTCCAGTCCCGCAGCGCGGAGCCCGGCTTCCCAATCCGCCCCGAGCGCCTGAGACAGATCGGTCTCCCGGACGGGGCTACCTTCCCCGCGGACTCCGCCGTTCCCGGGTGCGGTTTCGTCCACCCGCTGGAACTGATCGAATCCCAGCGCCCGCTGGACGAGGGAAAGCGAGGCCTGCCGGCTGTCTTCGGCGACCCGGCTCATGTCGCCGTACGCGCGCGCGATTTCCTCCTCGAGCATCGCGATCGGCATCTCCCGGTCCCCTCGCGTTCCACCCGTGCGCCGTTCAAGCTCTTCCCCCACTCCCCGGAAGGGGAGGATCTGGGTGTCGTACTCGAGCCACTGGAAGGTCCCGGGCCGGTCGTCCGAGAGCCCGTACACCACCCCATTCGAGAGGGTGAGGTGCAGGTCGCGCATGTCCGGGGTAAACGTCATTCTCCCGCTTTCGGCCACGATCGTGCGAAGCGTCGAGGGGTCCGTGAGGTCGAAGATCGTGACGTCGGTGAGTTCGTTGGTCGTCCGGTCGATCTCCCGCGCCCGCAGGAAGTACTGAGATTGGTCACCGGTGTGGATCTCGTTGACGATCTCTTCCCGGAGCTCGAAGGTCGGGCTCTTGCTTCCGACGTCCGCCATCAGGGAGTTTAGGCGGTGGTTCGCCTCCGGCAGAACGCGGTCGTTAAAGATCAACATGAGAAAGGTGAGGGCGATTCCCACGAGAATCACGGGGACCATCAGCCGCACGGGGTGGATCCCGCCTCCGGCCATGGCGGCGACTTCATTGTGCCCCGTGAGCTCCGAGAAGGCGTAGAGGACAGCGACCAGTATCGACATCGGGAAGGTGAGCGCGACCACGTGGGGAAGGGAGAGGAGCATGAACTCGCCAAAAGTGGCCGGCTCCAAGCCCCTTCCGAGCAAGGTCTCGAGCCGCTGGGCGACGGCGTTCAGGAAGATCAGCCCCGTCACCGTAGTGAAGGCGAACAGGAAGGGGCCCAAATGGGCTCGAAGCACGTGGCGGGTCAGAATGGACATGTGCGCCTGGGTTTCTCGGCCGTCGTGGCCCTTCGCTCCGATCGCGGCTTCCTACCCGGATCCCGGCCTCGCGGTCCAGCGGGAAACAGGCGAAGTCCCGCAGCGATGATGCGCTCGAACCTTCGCCTCTTCCGCCCCCTTGGGAAGGTGGCACTCCTCTTGGGGGCGATCCTGGTTCCCTCTTCCGGGGCCGCCGCTCCGCTCCAACAGGTTACCGCGCCCGACACGACCCAGGCGGGCGGCGATTCTCCCCTCTCCGATCTCGCGGTCCGCTTCGGGGCGAGAGGAGAGTTCGGGGGGGATTGGGCCCTCTTTCGCCCCTGCGACGCCTCCTTCCAGCTCACCTGCCGCCCGGGGCTGATCCCACAGCTCCAGCCGGAGATCCAGTTCGACCTCCGGGCGGAGGGGTCGGTGGCCGATCGCCTCTTCGTGAACGTGAATTACGATCAGGCCAGAGAGTTTGCGGGTTCAAACGTCTTCCAGCTCTACTATCAGGGACGCCCGGGGGAGATCCTCCAGCGCCTCGAGCTCGGAGACGTCAGCTTTGCGCTCCCCGAGACGCGATTTCTCACGCGGGGGATTCCGGTCGGAAATTTCGGCGTCCTCATGACGGGAGAGGTCGGCGGGGTCGAGGTCCAGACCGTCTTCGCGCAGCAACAGGGTGCGCGGCGCTCGCGTGAATTCCGGCTCGGTGGGATCGGATCCGGGGCCGGAGTGATCTACCGCGACACCCTCGTCCTCGACGATGCGGACTACGTGGAGGGGCAGTTCTACTTTCTGGTGGATCCGGAGTTCATTCGCGGCTCGCCGCACGTGGACGTGCTCTCACTCCGTCCCGGAGACGCCCCTTCGGAGCTGGCTCCCGGGGGCGCCCCGATCCAGCTCTACCGGATGGAGCGCGATCCCCTCCTCCAACAGCAGGTCGAGGGCTATATCCAGGCGGATGCGGTCGCGGAGGGCGACGGCCAGGTGGCGCGCGAATCCGGCTGGTTTCGGTATCTCGAGCCGGGGGAGGACTACTACCTCCACTCCTCCGGGCTCTGGCTGGGGCTGCGCGTTCCCCTCCGGCCCGGGGATGCGCTCGCCGTTGCCTACATCGCGGAAAACGGGACGACCATCGGGGACTACAACCCGGAGATCCTGCACAACCAGGGGGAGATTCCGACCCTGCGGCTCTTGCGCGCGACGGTGCCGCACCACCAGCCAGGACGCCCTACCTGGGACTTCGAGATGAAGCAGGTCTACCGGGTCTCGGGCTCCGGCGAAGTGGATCCCTTCTCCCTGGAGCTCTCGATTTCGCTCGGCGAGACCAGCGCAGGCCAGACCTTCGGCCTCATGGCGGACGGGCGTCCGATTTCCTTCCTCCGCCTGTTCGGTCTCGATGAGCAATCGCCCGCGGAGCGGGTGGACCGCGCGGCCATCTTTCGTCCCGCGGAGGAGGAGGTCGCCGGGGCGGGACTCCAGGGGACCTTTCTGTTTTTTCCGACGCTTCGCCCCTTTCTCGATCCACCCTCCGTTCCCTCCGAAGGGCTGAGCGCCGACGAGACCCAAGCGATTCTCGCGGACGACGTGAACGAGCAGATCTACCTGGCGGAGGATCCCTTCGAGCGCGATGCGGGAGGGTTGTACCGGCTCAACCTGACCGCGGAGATCCGAAGCTCGGGCGTGACCTCGGTCGTCTCGCTCGGGGCGTTCGGGCTCCGCGAGGGAAGCGAGCGGATCTTTCTCGGAGACCGCCTTCTCCGTCCCTTCGTAGACTACGTCATCGAATATCAGTCGGGAGTCGTCACCCTTCTCCAACCCGAGGCCCTGCTCCTCCGCAGCAGCTCGAACGTGCTTCGGGTGAGCTGGGAAGAGGCCGCGGTATTTCGCATCGCTCCGACCTCGATGATCGGAGTGAGCGCCCGCATCCCCTTCGGGGAAAGCGGGGGGCTCGATCTCATCGGACTATACCAGATCGAGCGAGAGCTCGTGAACCGTCCCCGCTTCGGCGCGGAGCCCTCCTCCCTGGCGCTCGTCGGCGCGCGGTCCACGACGAGCTTCGCCCTGCCCGTGTTGGATCGGGCACTGGACCGCCTGTTCGGGGACGGGGACCGCACCGCCTCCGAACTGAGAGTGGACGGGGAGCTCGCGGCCTCCCTCCCCGATCCGAACCGCTCCGGGGACGCCTTCCTCGACGACTTCGACGCGGGGGACGAACGAGTCATCTCGCTGCTGAGCCAAGGGTGGCAGCTCGGAAGCGCGGCGGAGCGGAGGACCGGGGCGGAGGAGGGCCTCCCAATGGAACTCGACGAGTTCTCGGCCGCCTCCCTCGTCTGGCAACACACTTGGGTGGAGCGCGACGCCCAGGGGGACTCGATCGGCACCTTCGAGGGTTTTTTCCCCGCGGAGATCGATCGCCAGATCAATGTTTCCGGAACGCCGACCCGAGAGCCGGGGCTCCGGATCACCTTCGGATCGGGGAGCGGCGCACCCTTTCCCGGGCCGCGTTGGCGCTCGTTCACGACGCTCCTCTCCCCGTCCGGGGTGGATCTCACCTACGCCGAATACCTCGACTTCTACGTCGCGGAGGGGGACTCGCTCACTCTGATCGTTGACCTGGGACTCGTGAGCGAAGACGCATTTTTCCTCAACGGCGAGGGGGAGAGCGGAGGGTTCCATCCAGAGACCGGGGATCCGTGGGGGCTCGGGGTCCTCGACCAGGAGGCCGATCCGCTCCGGGGCGAGATCTGGGATCCGATCGCTGACCGGCTCGGGGTCTGGGCGGAGAGCTGCGAGGCCGATCCCGGTCGGGTCTATTCCCCGGGGGACCCGGCGGCGAACTGCACGGCGGGGAATGGGCGCCGCGACACCGAGGACCTCAATGGCACCGGAGTGCTCGACACGACCGAAAGACAGATGCGGTACGTGGTCCGGTTGGATGGGAATTCTCCCTTTCTCATCCGAAGCCGGACGACCACGGGAACCGCCTTTCGTCTCTTCCGGGTTCCCCTCCGCGGACCCAATGCCATCGATCCTTCGGGGACCTTCACCGACGCCGATTGGCGGGCCATCCAGGTTCTCCGTGTGACGATCGCAGGACCCCGCGCGTCATCGCTGACTCTGGCGCGGATGAGGCTCGTCGGATCTCGTTGGGTCAAGCGAGGAGTCGAAGGGGTCCTCGAGGGAATCGCCGGCGACATGGCCTCGCCGGGGGGGCGACTGGAGGTCTCTGCAGTCAGCGCGGTCACGGATGGCGGCGCCTATTCGGCCCCGCCGGGCGTCCTCGAACGGCTCGACGACCCCACGACGGTGGTCTCAGGCCGGGGCGTCGAATTCAACGAGCGGTCGCTCAGGCTCCGATACGAGGGACTTCCAGGGGGCGACCGAGCCGAGGCCTATTTCCGATTCCTCCAGCGGCCCCGGAACTTCCTCGCATACGGCGAGCTGCGCCTTTGGGCCGTGGGCCGCGCAGGTGACTGGGGACCCGAAGAATCCACGGAGTTTTTCGTGAAGGTGGGGAACGATCCGGAGAACTTCTATCTCTATCGGGCGCGGCTGGAGGCCATCTCCAACCCCGCGGCCGTCCGGCCCCAGGACTGGCTTCCCGAGCGCATCCTTCGATTCGACGAGTGGACGGCACTCCGACGGGTGGCGGAGGAGCGCCTCCTGGACGATCCACCGGGGCCGGGAGATCCGCCGGTCATCGTTTGGAGCGCCGATTCCACCTACGCCGTGGTCCTGAGCGACCGCGCCCGTGCCCCCAACCTCGCGGCGGTCCGCGAGATCTCTCTCGGCGTCTGGAACCGGGGGGAGCTCCCGGCCGGAGGCGAGGTGTGGGTGAACGAGCTGCGCCTGGGCGCGGGAGTTCTCACACCCGCTATCGCGCGCATCCTGAGCGTCGAGCTGGATGGAGGGGACTTCTTCCAGGGAAGGCTGGACTACAGCGGACAGGGATCGCACTTCCAACAGCTTCACGAGAGTCCGACATATCAGACCGACGGGGAGCTCGCTCTCGCAGGGACGTTTCAGCTGGGAGACTTCGTTCCGGACTCGTGGGGGTGGGAGCTGCCGCTCTCCGTCTCCTACCGACGCTCCGACCGCGATCCCTTCTACCTCGAGGGGACGGACCTCCGAGCCACCGGTCTCCCGGGGCTTCGGACGTCGGGTTACCGAGAGACGCGGTTGTCGCTCTCCTTTCGCCCGATCGGCGAAACGGGGCAAGGGGTGGCGGACGTCTTTCTCTCCGGGCTCGATGCGCGCCTCTCCTGGATCTCCTCCACGGGAACGTCGTTGACCACCGAAAGCCGCGCATCGGAGATTTCCGGAGTCGTCGGTTATTCCTGGAGACCGGAGGCACGCACCCTCCCTCTCGTCCCGGAATTCCTCGAACCCGTGGCGCGGGTCCTGATTCCCGGAGCGCTTCTCCGGCATCTTCTGGAAACCGAAATCCGGTGGACGCCCGAAGAGGTCACGGCCAGGAGCGGAATCCGTAGGCGCACGCTCGAGGTGGACCGGTTCGAAGAGATCCGTCTCGGCCCCGGGGGGGAGCCCGCGGGGACGGGGTCGGCTCCCGAGGCCTGGTTCGAAAACCGCGTGGGTGCCGCTCTCCGTCCTTTTGCGGGCCTCGGCATGTCGCTGGAGATGATCACGATCCGGGACCTCCTCGATCCCGTGGAGGGCGTTCGCGATCCACGTGTGCGACCCGCGGTAGAAGACGCCCGGCGGACCCTCTTTGGTCGGGAAATCGGCTGGGAGACGCGGCGTGAGATTGTCGGGCGCCTCACTTTTCGGCCGAGCCTCCCCCCGTGGATGCAAGCGGATCTCGGGATCCAAACCCGATACCGCCACGATCTCGATCCGGCACTCGTGCGATTCGACGCGGCGGCGGATTCGCTCCCGGAACTGCTCCGGAACGCCGGGGCCGAGCGCGATATCCGGGCGAGCGTGAGCCTCGATCCCGAAATCCTGGCCGAGTCCCTCTTTCCGTTGCCCGAGACTCCCGAGACCGGAACGGGATTGGACGGGGTGGGCCGTGCTCTGGGGAGTGTCCTCAGTCCCCTGACCTTTAGCGTTCAGAGCGGGATCACGGCCCGTTTCCAGAGGGAGGCGGTGCGTCCGGGATCGAACTTTCAACTCGGGTGGAGTGGGACGGATAGCTTTGAGGAGCTGGGTGGGGTCCCCGCCACCGCTCTCATGGAAAGGAACAGCCTCTCATCCGGCTCGGGGCTCCGCCTCCCCGGGTCCCTCTTCATCAACGTAAACTACCTGACGGTGCGAGCCGCCACGGTGGATCGCCGCTCGGACAGGCAGAGCCGGCTGCACACCTGGCCCGACCTGCGAGCCGGGATCGAGAGCCTTCCCCTTCCAGGAACATTGCGACCCCTATTGGGTCGTGTCTCTCTCAACGCCGGCTTCCAACGGACCCGCGAGGCGCTCCGCTATGGTGCGGGCGTGGTTCAGGGACGCACCCGGGTGGACCGCCGCGTTCCCATGGAGCTTTCCATCGAGTGGATGGATGGGCTAGTGACCCAGTACCGCGGCCAGGTCGGATGGGGCTCTGGGACCGACCCGACGGGAATCACCGAGCGGGAAACGGCCGATCACGGTCTCTCCATCGAGACACGGGTAATGCCGCGGGGCGGAGTGGGGAATCAGGTAGAGGAGCCCCTTCGTCTCTCTCTCCTCCTCGAGTACACGAGCGTGGTCGAGTGCCGGATCGTGACCGGCCGGGACAGCTGCGTGGACTTCATTGACCAGATCGGCCGGGGGGTCTCGCTGGCCGTGGACACCTGGGTCTCCGGCGTGGAGGTGGGCGGCCACGCGAGTCTCGTGGACCGACGATCCTTCACCGGACTCAGGACCGGGTTCACCCAGTTTCAGGTCGGTGTCTGGGGCCGGATGGTCTTCGAGTCGGGGCCGATCGCGCGGCTCGGGGAAGGGCTCAATCGGTTCTGATCTCGCCATGGGATCGCCCCACGTGCGACGCGATGCTCCGGTACCATGTCCACCGAGGAGCGCCGAACGGTCGTGGCGACGACGGGAGTCCTCCTCGTCGCGAGCATGGTCCGACTGGGGTGGGAGGTACGGCCCGTCCCACCGATCCTCCCACCGGCGCCTGTCCCGGAGGCGCTTCTCGAAGCGACGCGGCGGGAGGTCGAGCGTGAGGAGCGCATGGCCACACCGCTCGCCCCTGGAGAGCGTATCGACCCAAACCGGGCTCCCGAGGTGGAGCTCGCGCGCCTTCCCGGAGTCGGTCCCGCGCTCGCGCGCCGGATCGTCGACACGCGAGATGCGAGCGGAGCATTCCAGGCCACTTCCGACCTTCTCCGCGTGCCGGGGATCGGCCCGGCCACCCTGGCCAGAATCGAGGCACTTCTGGATCTGTCGGATCCACCCGCCGCGTTGGGGAGGACCGCCTTGGAAAGAGCGCCAGGAGCCGCAAGGGCGGCTGCCGCTCCCACCCTCGATCTGAATTCGGCGGGGTCGGAGGAGCTCCAGGCGCTGCCGGGAATTGGCCCGGCCCTCGCCGCTCGCATTCTCGAGGAACGGGCCCGCGTGGGGCGCTTCACCGCGATCGAGGAGCTCCTGGAAGTCCCGGGGATCGGCCCGGCGACCCTGGCACGACTCCTGCCCCTCGTGCGTGCGGGCGGATGAGCCGCCCACAGTGAACTAGTGTCTTGAGGGGACGGATTAGGAAAAAAGTTCCAGTATTCGAACCGGATTCGGTGTTATTTCGCCATTTTCCGGGACCGAATCGTCCATGAACCCGACAGCCGGCACTTTACGGATCACGAATCTTAGATGGCGACTAAAGTAGCCCAGGAACGGCTCGGTGACCTCTTCGTCCAAGAGGGCCTCATTACCGAGAAACAACTTCAGGATGCCCTGGCCGAGTCGCGCGAGTCCAAGACGCGTCTCGGTCAGGCCCTCGTGAAGTTGGGCATTGTGCAGGAAGATGAGCTCACCCGGATGCTGGGGAAGCAGTATCGGGTCCCCGCCGTGGATCTCGACAAGGTCACGGTGGATCCGAAGATCCTGAAGCTCATCACGGGGGAAGTCGCCTTAAAGCACCTCGTTCTCCCCCTCCGGCGCGTCGGGCGAACCCTCACCGTGGCGATGGCGAATCCCACGGACATGGGGGCGATCGACGACCTCAAATTCATCACCCGCTACGATATCGAGCCGGTGATCGTCGGGGAGTCCTCGCTCCGCAAGCACCTGGAGACGTATTACGACACCGCCGACGAGCGGATGGCCGAGATCCTCTCGGACTTCATCGTTGGAGAGGACGTCGAGTTCGTCGAGGATGTCGAGGAAGAGGTTTCCATCGCCGCGCTCCAAGAGCAAGTGGACGCGGCCCCGGTCGTGAAATTCATCAACGGCCTCCTGACCGATGCGGTCATGAAGGGTGTCTCGGACATCCACATCGAGCCGTTCGAAAAGGAGGTGCGGGTAAGGTACCGCATCGACGGCGCGCTCCGGGAAGTCATGAAGCCGCCGATGAAGATGAAAGCCGCGCTCACCTCGCGCATCAAGATCCTGGCGGACTTGAACATCGCCGAGCGGCGCGTCCCGCAGGACGGGCGCATCAAGCTCCGGCTGAAGAACCGGGTGGTGGATTTCCGCGTTTCCACGTTGCCGGTGATCTTCGGTGAAAAGATCGTGCTCCGAATCCTCGACAAGGGGAACTTGACCTTCGATCTCGGCTCTTTCGGCTTCGAACCGCGGGCGTCGAAGGACTTCATGGAGGCAATCGCGAAGCCCTACGGGATGGTCCTCGTCACGGGTCCGACCGGGTCCGGGAAGACGACCACCCTGTATTCCGCGCTCTCCAAGGTGAATACCGAGGATGTCAACATCATGACGGCGGAGGACCCCGTCGAGTACAACCTTCACGGGATCAACCAGGTTCTGGTGAAGACGCAGGTGGGGATGAGCTTCGCGGCCGCACTCCGGGCCTTTTTGCGTCAGGACCCGAACATCATCATGGTGGGGGAGGTCCGGGACCTGGAAACCGGCGGAATCGCGATCAAGGCGGCTCTGACCGGCCATCTCGTCCTCTCGACGCTCCACACGAACGACGCACCTTCCACGGTGACGAGACTGATCGACATGGGGCTCGAGCCCTTCAACGTGGCCTCGGCCCTGAACCTGGTCTCGGCGCAACGCCTGGTGCGCACGATTTGCCAAGACTGTCGGGTCGAGACGACATATCCGGAGGAATATTTCCGGGCGGCCAGGATTCCGGATAACTTCGCCCGGAAGACGACTTTTTACAAAGGCCAAGGATGTGAGGAGTGCAACGGCTCGGGGTATCGGGGTCGCCAGGGGATTTACGAAGTCATGCCGATGACTTCCGGTCTTCGGAAGCTCGTCATGAAGGGCGCCGGAACCGACGAGATCCGTGACTGCGCGATTAGCGAGGGGATGTTGACGCTCCGGGACGACGGCCTGCTCAAGGTCGGGCGGGGGACGACGACCATGGAAGAAATCGTGAAGGAAACCGCTGCGGTCATCTGAACCCGAGGGTCGAATCGTGGACGCCACACAAAAGCCTGCCGCCGATAAAACCGAGAAAGAGGTGAGCGTTCGGGCCCTGCTCGAGGAGATGATCCAGAAGGGCGCGTCCGACCTCCATCTCACGGTAGGCGAGCGTCCGAAGCTCCGCATCGACGGTGACCTCATGAACTCCTCCGTCGATCGCGTGCTCACGCCCAAAGACACGCTCACCCTCGCATACTCGATCCTTACGGAGCAGCAGAAGAAGCGCTTCGAAACCGATGACGAGTTGGACTTCTCCTTTGGTGTCCAGAACCTCTCGAGATTCCGGGGAAATCTTTTCAAGCAACGTGGATGCGTAGCGCTGGCTCTCCGCCAGATCCCCTATCAGATCCTTTCACTGGAGCAGCTCGGGCTTCCCGCCGTGATCAAGAAGCTGGCCGAGCGTCCGCGCGGTCTCGTGCTCGTAACGGGACCGACGGGTTCGGGGAAGTCCACCACTTTGGCAGCAATGCTCGACAAAGTGAACACCGAGCGGCGCTCCCACATCATCACGGTGGAAGATCCGATCGAGTTCATTCACGCGCACAAGAGTTGCACGGTGAACCAACGTGAGGTCGGGGCCGACACAAAGACGTTCGCCGCAGCGCTCAAGTATGCGCTCCGCCAGGATCCCGACGTCATCCTGATCGGAGAAATGCGGGACTTGGAGACGATCGGTGCCGCATTGACGATCGCGGAGACCGGCCACCTCGTCTTCGCGACCTTGCACACGAACTCCGCCGCCGAGGCGATCAACCGAATCATCGACGCCTTCCCCTCGCACCAGCAGTCGCAGATCCGCGCCCAGCTCGCCTTCGTGCTCGAGGGAGTCGTCACGCAGACCCTTCTCCCGAAGGCCACGGGAAAGGGGCGCGTATGCGCGACCGAGATCATGATCTGCACGCCGGCGATTCGCGCCCTCATTCGCGACGAAAAGATCCATCAGATTTATTCGCTCATGCAGGCCGGAAAGAAGCATGGAATGCAAACGATGAACGACTCGCTCCAGCAGCTCTACATGCAGCGGCTCGTAACCCTGGAGGAGGCGGTGAAGCGCTCCGGCGACCCGGCCGAATTCCTCCGGTCGGTGGGCGAGCCCGTTCCCGGGAGCGCCTAACCGGTGCCGACTTTCACCTACAGTGCGCGTCCGCTCGCGGGCGGGGACATCCGGACCGGAGACATCGACCTCACCACCAAGGATGAGGTCGTCTCGTACCTCCACCGTCAGAAGCTGATCCCGGTCTCCGTCCGGGAAAAACCGAAGCAGATTTCGATCTCCTTCGGGACCGGCGTGAAGACCCGAGACATCGTCATCTTCACCCGCCAGTTCGCGACGATGATCAACTCGGGGCTTCCGCTCGTGCAGAGCCTCGACATCCTGGCGGAGCAGACCGAAAACGAGAAGCTCCGCGTCGTAATCAAGGAAGTTCTGTACGACGTCGAGTCCGGAAACACGCTTGCCGATTCGCTCGACAAACATCCCAAGGTCTTCACGAAGCTCTACGTAAACATGGTGGCGGCGGGGGAGGCCGGGGGGATCTTGGACACGATTCTCCTCCGTTTGGCCACCTTCCTGGAAAAAAACGACGCACTCATCCGAAAGATCAAAGGCGCGATGATTTACCCGGCCGTGATCTTCGGCGTCGCGGGAGCGGCCGTCCTGGTCCTGCTGATTTTTGTGATCCCGACCTTCCAGAACATGTTCGAGTCCGCGGGGGTGCCCCTTCCTATGCCGACCCAGATGGTGATCATGACTTCGCAGCTCCTCCAATCGTATTGGTGGGCGCTGGCGATCGGTGCCATCGGGGTGGTCGTGGGCATCATCCAATATTACAAGACCGACCAGGGGCAGCTCCTGATCGACAATCTCCTCCTCCATCTTCCGATTCTCGGGGACATGCAGAGAAAGGCCGCGGTCGCGCGGTTCACCCGCACCCTCGGGACTCTCGTTTCGTCCGGCGTCTCCATCCTCGAAGGACTCGAGATCACGGCGAAGACGGCGGGAAACCGCGTCATTCACGACGCGGTGATGGGTTCGCGCGCCTCGATCGCGGGAGGGGAAACGATCTCCGGACCGCTCAAGGAATCGGGCGTATTCCCGCCGATGGTCGTGCAGATGATCAACGTGGGGGAACAGACCGGCGGACTCGACGAGATGCTCGGGAAGATCGCGGACTTCTACGACGAAGAGGTGGACGCAGCGGTCAGCGCGCTCCTTTCCGCGCTCGAGCCCCTCATGATCGTCGTGCTAGGCGTGGTCGTCGGTGGGATGATCGTCGCGATGTACCTGCCGATTTTCGACATGGTGGGTACGGTGCAGTGACCCCCTCCTCGCGGGCGGTCACGGGATGGTTCCTGGGTGCTCGGCACGCTTCATCGGACGCGCCTCGCGGAATGCCCCGCTGAGGCCTCCCAATCGGGCCGCAGCGGACTCTGTGACCCCGATCACGCCGTCGCGACTGCCACGATTGGCGGCATGGGGGCATCCAGCGCCTCCGCGACCGCACGCAGCATTTCGAGCTCCGGAACGGCGAAATGGCGGTCGGCGTGGATCGTCGCGACCGCCGCGTCGAGAAGTCTCCGGAGGTCGGAGGGACGAAGGTCCGCGAGACGCCCGAGCGCCTCGTCCACGCGATCGAGCTGGACCGCTCCCGCCGGCTGAGCCTCTCCGACTCCGATCGTGTCGGGGAAAAGCAGGGTGGCGCCCGCAGCGAAGGCGTGTTGGATCTCTTCTTCATCGCGCGCACCGCTTCGGGCCAGAGCCGAGAGAACGGTTTCCGCCTCGACCCGGAGCCTGGAGATCGGCGCGAGCCGGCGCTTGGGTGGCCGGCCCCTGTCGCCTCGCGGCCCTTCGAGATTCCGCCGTACGACGTGGAAGAGCGCGAATTCGAATGGATGCACGCGCCCATCCGCACGGATCAGAGCGGACACGGTCGACTCGAATTCCGCTCCCCGCTCGGGTGAAAGTGCGCGGAGCGCGGGGAGGGCGAGGTCGAGCAAGGGGAGCCGGCCGGCCGGCCCCACTCGTTCCACCAGAGGGGCGAGCCCGACCGCCGTTCTCTCGACCTTCTCCCCGAGCGCGGCGCGCACGAGATCGAGTTGGCGTCCGTGGACTTCGCCCGAGCTCGAGAGGAGGAGCGCGACCACCAGCGCCACAGCGCCCTCGGGCTCATGCGCTACCTCGCGCACCTCGGTCGGAATCCGCGATAGGAATTCCTGGGCGTAAGCCAGATGCCTAGGGGCCAGCGTCCCCACCGACCCAACGAGCCCGGAAGCTTGGACTCCGATCCCGGAGCCTCCACTCCCCGGCAAGCCCGGGATCGGAAAGGGGAGTGGAAGGGGAAGTTGGGACGATCCCGCGCCCCGGCCTGATCCCGGGCCGACGGCCACTTTGCCCTTCCTCGTCGGGGCTCCGGTCGGCTCCTTCTCCTTCCCGACATCCAGGCGCCCGTCCCACCGCGGATCGAGACGACGGATGCGTTCCTCCAGCGGGGGGTGCGTGGACATCACCTGCGACAGTGCACCCCGCAAGCCGTTGGCGAAAAATAGGTGACCGACCTCGTCCGCATGGTGGTTCTGGACTCGCGATCCCTGGCCGGCCCCGATCTTCCGGAGCGCGCCCGCGATCCCGTCGGGATTTCGTGTGAACTGCACGGCCGACGCGTCGGCGAGAAATTCCCTCTGGCGTGAAACCGCTGCCTGGATCATGCGCCCGAAAAGGACCCCGAGGTACCCGAGGAGGACGAGGACCAACCCGACGAGCGCGACTTGCCCGCCCCCCTTGCCGCCGCGCCGGCCTCCCGAGCCGCGGAGAATTCCCCGCCCCACGACGGTGAGGAGAAGGATCCCGAAGAGGAGGCCGATGAGCCGAAGGTTCAGCCGCATGTCCCCGTTAAGGATGTGGCTGAATTCGTGTGCGATCACCCCCTGGAGCTCGTCCCGGCTCAGTGCCTCGAGAGATCCTCTGGTCACGGCGACTGCGGCGTCGTGGATGGAGTTTCCGGCCGCGAAGGCGTTGATGCCGGACTCGCGTTCGAGGACGTATACCGCGGGCACGGGTATTCCTGACGCGATGGACATCTCTTCGACGACGTTGCGCAGGCGGCGCTCAAGCGGGTCGCCCGTGCCGGCGGGGACTTCGCGTCCACCGAGTAGCTCCGCGACCGCGGTGCCCCCCTTTCGCAGCTGCGCGGTCCGGAAAACGCTTCCCGCTCCGATGATCGCCCCCATCCCGAGCGCGACTCCCCCGAGCAGCTCCGGCTGAAGCCAGGCGGCTGTCCCGCCTCCCGCGATCCCTACACCCGAGAAATTGAAGGTGATGAGGGCCACCAGGTACACGACCGCGATCATGGCGGCGACCGCGAGCGCGAAGAGGACGATCAGCCGGCGCGAGAGCCGGAGGGCGTTCGACTGGGCCTCGAAGAAGTCCACAGCGGTCCTCAGCCGAAGGAGACTCGCGGCGTTTCCCGCTCGCCCGCGACCTCCAACTCGAAGAAGTCCGCCTGCTCGAAGCGGAAGGCGGTTGCCACGAGATTGGTCGGGACTGCGGCCCGCGTTTGGTTGTACCGCATCACGGCATCGTTGTACGCCTGCCGGGCGAAGGCGATGCGGTTCTCGGTCGAAGCGAGCTCTTCCTGAAGGCCCTGCATGTTCGTGCTGGCTTTCAGGTCGGGATAACCCTCCGCGAGGGCGAAGAAGCGCGTGAGGAGGCCGCCGAGTTGCTGCTCCGCTCCGACGAGCCCTTCCATTGCGGACGGGCTTCCCGGGTTGGCCGCCGCGGCCCTTTCGGCGCTCACAGCCTGGTTCCGCGCCTGGATGACGGCCTCGAGCGTCTCGCGCTCGTGTCGCATGTACCCCTTCGCGGTCTCGACCAGGTTCGGGATGAGGTCGTAGCGGCGCTTGAGCTGGACGTCGATCTGCGCGAAGGCATTGCGAAAGCGTTCACGCAGGGCCACGAGCCGGTTGTACATCCCGATGCCGAGCCCGAAAATGGCCACGGCAGCCACGACCACGATGACGAGCAGGGCCATTCCTTCCTCCTCCTATGTGCGCGAGCGGTTCGACTCCCGCGCCCGGTCGGGCGCGGCCACCGCGGCGATTCGCCCCTCTCCGGGCGGGGAACCCAAAAAGGGCCAGCCCCGCCGCCCGGGGCGACGGGGCCGGCCCACCTCACCCGTCCGTTGGAATGATCGCCGGGCTCAGTCTTCGCCGGCGGGCTCCAGTCGGACGATCGGAGCGGGGGCGTTCCCGTCGCGATTCACCGCGATGTAGATGAACCCATCCGGGCCCTGGACGATATCGCGAATCCGTCCGTAACCATCAAGAAGGGTCTCTTCACCTACGGCGCGCGCGCCCTCCATCTTCACGCGGGCCAACTGCTCACCAGCCAGCCCGCCCACGAACATGCTTCCCCTCCACCCCGGGAAGGCGTCTCCGTCGTAAATCATCAGCCCCGACGTGGCGATGGAGGGAACCCAGTAGTGAACGGGGATCTCCATTCCCTCGCGCGACGCGCTGGCGTGGATGGGCGAGCCCGACCCGTAGTTGACCCCGTACCCGATGACGGGCCACCCGAAATTCGCTCCCCTTCGGATGAGATTGAGCTCGTCGCCGCCCTGCGGCCCGTGCTCCGTCTCCCACAACTCACCCGTTTGGGGATGAATCGCGAGCCCCTGGGGGCTCCGGTGACCGTAGCTCCAGATCTCAGGAAGGGCTCCCGCTTGCCCCACGAACGGATTGTCGGACGGGACCCGTCCGTCGTCGTGCAGGCGGATCATGGATCCCTGGTGGCTGGAAAGGTCCTGCGCGGGGTGTGCTTCCAGGTTCCCCGTGGATGGGGCCTGGCGGTCACCGACGGTGATGAAGAGGAAACCATCGTCGTCGAAGACGAGGCGGGAGCCGTAATGCCCGCCACGCGTGGACCAGGCTCTCGCTTCGAAGATCTCTTCCACGTCGGCCAGGCGGTCGTTTTCGAAGCGCCCCCGTACGACCGCCGTCGTCCCCTCGGACCCATCGGCGTTCGGCTTCGAGAAACTCAGGTAGATCAGCCGGTTCGATTCGAAATCCGGGTGGGGGGCCACATCCAGAAGCCCACCCTGTCCATTGGAGCGCACGGTCGGGACCCCCGGCACCGGCTCCGGAAGGAGGACGCCGTTTCGCACGATCCGGAGCGCTCCGGCCTTTTCCGTCACGAGCATGTCACCTCCCGGGAGGAAGGCGATGGACCAGGGATTCAGGAGGCCGTCCGCGACGGTGACCACCCGGAAGGCATGCGTTTCGGACGGCATGACCTGGCTCCGCCCGACCGTGGGCATCAGGGCGAGCGCGCCAACGGCCGCAAAGGCGGCCGCAAGCGCCGGACGGAGTCGTGAACCGGCCATCAGTCCAACCCCTCGCCGGTGGCCAGGAGTCCGACGTGCTGCTCGACGTGCTGGAGACCGCCTTCGCCGGCCTCCCAGGTGATCCGCCCGTCTCCGTTCGCATCTTCCCCGGCCACGAGCTGGCCCGCCGCGGTCTGGAGCTCCTGCACCAGCGCAGCCGCCTCCGCCGCGGTGCCGGCGGCGGCGATCCGGTCGGCGAGGGCCAGAATCTCGTCGGCGCGACCAACCACCGTCTGGGCCGCGGCGGTGATGTGCGCCGAATGCGTGGCCACGTTCTGGGAAGCGCCCTCGGCGCCCGCCGCGAAGCCGATGTGCTGGACGATCCCCTCGGCGGCGCGTTTCACCCCGAAGCCCCGCCCGGGACCCTGAGCGACGCGGCTCGGGTCCACCGCGTTCACGACGTGGGTGGTGTGAAGCTTCATCGCGTCCAGATTCGACGGGCTAGACGCCGCGAGGCCCGCGTGTTGGATCGCCACCTGAGCTTCCGCGAGCGCGGTGGGGAGCAGTCCTTCCTCCCCGGGCGTCTGAGCGAATGCCGTCCGGACGTGCCCGATATGGGTGTGGACCGGATTTGCTTGAGCGGCGATGTGCGACGGGGAAAAGGCGAGCGCCGCGGCGAGCGCCGCCGAGCCGGAAATGGATAGAATTGCACGCATCGTTGGGTCTCCTTGCGTGGGGATCCTGCGGCGGAAAAACGGTAGCTCAAAGTGCGGGCCTTCCCCCCCGGCGGGCAAGCTTTGGCGGCAGGCTGGGATGATGGGCGGCGAGGCCGGGAACGCGGAAGTTCGTGGCACGCGGTGCCCGGCCGTGGAACCCAATTGCAATCCGGGCCTATCTGAGGATCCTGGAACCACCCTGACTTCACCACTTCACCCGATCCGGATGGAGACCACCCATGACTCGCGCGGAGCCTCGAACCCCTCGAGCGATGAAGGTTCAGTTCCCGGCGTTGGCCCTCGTCGCCGCTCTGGCGCTCTTGGCGGGATGCCAACCGCCATCCGAGGACGCGACGGAGGGCGCGAGGGCCGAGGGGGAAACCCTTGCGGTCGAATGGATGGGGCCGACGCCGGCCGGGGATTGGACGCGCGCGGTCCTGGTGGAGCCCCTTCCCGAAGAGGCGCGATTCGCATCTCTCCAGCAGCTCACGCACGGCGGGACCAACGCGGAGGCCTATTTCTCCGCCGAAGGCGACCGGCTGATCTTCCAGTCCACCTGGCCCGGGGTGAGCGAGTGCGACCAGATCTTCACGATGCGGCTCGATGGATCGAACCTTCAGCAAATCTCGACCGGGGAAGGGCGCACCACCTGTGGTTATTTCTTCCCCGGGGGAGACCTCGTCCTGTTCAGTTCCACGCACCCCGCCGGCGCGATGTGCCCCCCGGCTCCCGACCGGTCCAGGGGCTATGTCTGGGGCCTGTTCGAGTACGACATCTTCACCCGGGACCTCGTGACCGGTGAGGTCCGTTCGCTCACGAGCACGCCCGGATACGATGCGGAGGCCACGATCTCCCCCGACGGAAGGACGATCATCTTCACCTCGATGCGGAGCGGCGATCTCGACCTTTGGGCCATGGGCGCGGACGGGTCCAATCCACGCCAACTCACCTCGAGCCTCGGGTACGAGGGGGGTGCGTTTTTCTCACACGACGGCCAGCGCATCGTTTATCGCGCTCACCACCCGCAAACCGACGAGGAGCGCGCCGACTACGAAGGCCTCCTGGCCGAGGGGCTCGTCCGGGGCGCGAGCCTCGAGCTCTTCATCATGGACGCAAGCGGCGGGAACGTGCGTCAGATCACCGACAACGGGGCGGCGAACTTCGCTCCGTATTTCCATCCCGACGGGACCAGGGTCGTCTTCAGCTCGAACATCGGCGATCCCTCCGGGCGCTCCTTCGCCATCTACCTCGTGAATGTGGACGGAACGGGGCTGGAAAGGGTCACCGGAGGAACGGGATTCAACTCCTTCCCGATGTTCTCTCCGGACGGCCGGCACATCGCCTTCTCCTCGGACAGGGGGGCGGCGGGCCCCGGGGAGATCAACGTCTTCCTCGCGGAATGGAGTGAGGCCCTCCCCGCGGCGACGAACGCACCATGACCGCGAAGGGCCGCGTCTTCCGGGCTCTCGTCGTAGGGAGCGTCGCAACGGGGCTTGGTTCGCCCGCCGCGGCCATGGCCCAACAGAGGATCACCTGCCCGGCTCCGGAGGGGATCGTCGGAGACCTCGTGCACCCGTTCGCCGCCGTGCGTTATCTCTCCGACGACCTTCTGGCAGGCCGGCTTTCCGGCACCGTCGAAGAACGCTGCACCGCCGAGTATGTCGCGCGCGAATTCGCGAGGATCGGGCTGGCTCCGGGGGGAACCGGGGGCGGGTTCCTCCAGGCGGTCCCCCTTCAGAGCGTGATCAATCCGCACGCGCCGGTCGGGAAGGGGATGAATGTGATCGGCGTTCTCCCGGGCTCCGATCCGGTGCTCCGGTCGGAGGCGGTGGTTGTCGGGGCTCACCACGACCACCTGGGGACGGGGGAGTTCTTCGGATCGCTGGCGGATCCGAGCGAGCCTCCGGCGATCCATAACGGCGCCGACGACAACGCTTCCGGCGTCGGCGCCGTTCTCGCGCTCGCCGAAAGGCTGGCCGCCGGCACGCCGCCGGCGCGGTCCGTCGTCTTCGTGACCTTCAGTGGGGAGGAGTTCGGGCTTCTCGGGTCGTCGCAGTTCGTCCAGGCGCCCCCGATTCCGCTCGACCGGACAATCGCGATGGTCAACCTCGACATGGTGGGACGGCTCGGAGAGGGTCCCCTGATCGTGAATGGGACCGGAACGGCGGTGGAGTGGGGCGCGATCCTCGACTCGCTCGAGGCGGCCGCGGGGATTCCGCTCGCCCGCTCGCCCGACGGATTCGGGCCGAGCGATCAGACCTCCTTTTATGCCAGGGACATCCCAGCCCTCCACCTCTTCACGAATGTACACGGCGAATACCATCGCCCGAGCGACGACTGGGAGCTGGTGGACAGGGTGGGATTGGAGCGCGTCGTGACCTTCCTCCAGGGCCTCGTTCTGGCGGTCGCGAACCGCCCCGCCTCCATCACTCACGTCGCGGGAGCGGGTTCGCCGCCCGGGGATGTCCCGGGAGGTTATGGAGCTTACCTGGGGACCGTCCCGGACTTCGCGCCCGTGGAATACGGGGTCAAGCTCAGCGGTGTGTCCGGGGAGTCTCCCGCGGAGAGGGCGGGAATGCGGGCGGGGGACATTCTCGTCCGGTTGGGTGAATACGAGATCTCGGATCTTTATGCCCTGACCGATGCGCTCCGCGCCCTCGCGCCCGGAACCGAGGTCGAGGTGACGTATCTCCGCGAGGGGGAAGAGATCAGGATGCGGGTCGTCCTCGGGGAGCGTTGAGGCGGCAAGCTTCCCGCCGGAGGTGGCCGCCTGGTGGTCACCCTCGGATCTCGAATCCCGCGAGTCTCTCCAGCGCCTTCACGAGGGCGTGGTTTCCCTCGTTTCCCAACCCCGCCCGCTGGAGCGTCCGGTAAAGCTGGAAGACCTCGGCCGTCGCGAGGAGCGGCACACCCATCTCGTCCGCGGCCTCGAGCGCGAGGCGCAGGTCCTTCTGCTGGAGGTCGATCGTGAAGCCCGGGCGCCAATCGCGCGATACGACCTGGGGTCCCCGGTTCGCGAGCATCCAGCTTCCCGCGGCGCCACCCGTGATCGCTTCGAGGGCCTTCCCGAGGTCCACGCCGGCGGCCTGCGCGAAGAGAAGCCCTTCGGCGGCGGCGAGCATGTTCACGACCACCACGATCTGATTTACGAGCTTCACCGTCTGACCGGCGCCCGTGCCACCCACATGGGTGATCGTCTTCCCCATCGCCCGGAGCGCCGGAAGGGCGCGCTCGAGCTGTTCCGCCTCCCCTCCCACCATGATGCTGAGCGTCCCGCGCGCCGCTCCCTCGCTTCCCCCGCTGACCGGGGCGTCGAGCATGTGGATCCCCGCTTCACCGAGGCGGGAGGCGAGCTCCCGCGTCGCCCGGGGGCTGATCGTGCTCATGTCCACGACGAGCGCGCCCCGACGGGCGCCCTCCAAGACGCCGCCTCTCCGGAGGAGCACCTCTTCGACGTCGGGAGTGTCGCTGACGCATGTGAAAACGATCTCGGATGCCCGTGCCACCGCGGCCGGATCCTTCGCACTCTTCGCGCCGGCGTCGACGAGGAGGGCCAGCCGTTCGGGAGTTCGGTTCCAGACCGTGACGGGAAATCCGGCGGCGAGGAGGTTCTTCGCCATTCCCTGGCCCATGATCCCGAGCCCGATGAATCCCAGGGCCGTGCCGTTGGGGGTCATCGGGCAATCTCCGCGGACCCGGACTTCGGCGCGTCGGGCGAGGACTCGGCGGATCCCTCGGGGTCGGGGTGTCCGTGGAGGGTCACGCGAAAGGTGCGGCCGCCTTCGGCCTCGGGCTCGTGATATCGCGAGACGAGCCGACGGAACACCCGCTCCACCGTTTCGGCGAATTCGACCTCGTCACGAGCCGTGCGGAACCGGATGCGCGCCTCGAGGCAAAGGGCGGGAAGGCGTTTCCCCGTCGTTGCGGCCTCTTCGTGTAGGGTTCCGACTTTCGCCAGGGTCAGGGCGGCCGACCTGAGGAGCGCCACGCTCGAGTAAGAGTCCGCCCTCCCGCCCCGCCACCCCTCGAAGGGGGCGAGCGTGCCGAGGACGCCCGGGTCCACGACATATCGCCGGGCCGTGGCCTGAACCACCCGCTCCAAACAGTTCCCCCGCCGACGGTCCTCGACGTGTCGGAGGAGCCCGCCTCCTTCCAGCTCGCGCACATGATAGTTGACCCGCTGGCGGGGAAGATCCAGCGCGTTCGCCACCGTGGAGGAGGACCCGGGTTCCTCGAGTCGCGCGAGGATCGTGCGGCGGAGGGGATCGAGGAGCGAGCGCGCCGCGTCGGCGTCCCGAACGAAGCCGAGGTCGCTCAGCGCCTTCTCCACGGGCATCTCGTTGTCGGACATGTGGTTTAGGGGTCCGCTGAGGTGGGGAACCGGGTCCCGGCTGGTCGCAAAGATGCCTCCGACCAGAAGCACTGTCAAGACAAAATAGACTGACGAAAGTTCGCTGCATGTTTCGCTGGGGGTTTTCGCGGGCGCCTTCCGGATCCCGGAAGCCCTCATTCGCGAAACGCTACCCGGACCCCTGCGCGACGCCGCCCCTTCAGGCACTGTTGAAACCCTCGGGGATCTTGTGGCGGCTGCTCCGGCCCCCGCGTACATTGGCCCCGATCGCACCGTTCGGTTTCCCACTTCGGAGCGTTCCCATGCGGCCCCTCACCCTGTTCCCCCGGTTCTTTGGGCCGGCCGTCACGGTCGCCGGACTCGTGTTCGCTTCGGGGCTTCTCGCCACGCCCATCTCCGCACAAAACGGCCGGGAGGTCCGGGTCATCCAGACCAACTCGGCTGGAGACGACGCCCACATCATCGACCCGGTTACCCATCGCGTCGTGGGAGTGATCGGCGGTCTCGGAAAGCCCCACGGCGTTATGGCCCACCCCGACGGGACGCGGTACTACTTCACGAGCGAGGGCCATCGTTCGGTGGAAGTCGTGGACTCCCGGACGCTCCAGCAGGTCAAGCGGATCCCGCTGGAAGGAACGCCCCATAACCCGGCGCTCAGCGCGCGGGCCATGAAGGCGTACATCGCCCTGATCGACCGCCCCTTCATCCAGGTCCTCGACCTCCGGACCGAGGAGATCGTGGGGCAGATTCCGACCGCGGGTGGAGTGCATAACATCTTCGTGACACCGGACCAGCGACACGTAGTCGCGGGGATGATCGGCTCCCGCACGATGTCGGTCATCGACACCGAAACGGACCAGATCCTCTGGTCCATCGCCTTCCCCGCTCTGCGGGGGCTGGGAAGTCTCGATGACGGTGGCGTTCGCCCGATGACCATCGAGGCCAACCCCGACGGCACGAGCAAGCGGATCTTCGTTCAGGTATCGGGCTTCCACGGGTTCTACGTGGTGGATTGGGAGACGCGGGCTCTTGTGCAGACCATCGAAATTCCTCCGCCTCCCCTCTCTCAACGAACGAGTGATGGAATCCAGGGGGCCCCGGTGCACGGAGCCGCGGTGACTCCGGACATGACGAGCCTCTGGGCGGCGAGCCGGGCGACCGGGCACGTATACGGCTGGTCGCTTCCGGATCTCGAGTTTCTCGGTGGGGTGGAGACGGGGAGCCCCGATTGGCTTACCGTGACCCCGGATTCCCGCACCCTGTTCGTGAGCGTGGCCGGGGAGAATGAGACGGTGGCCGTGGATCTACGGACTCGCACGGTCGCGGCCGAGATCCCGGTCGGCCAGGTGCCGAAACGGGTCCAGGCCCTAGAGGTGGCGGAGGGCGGACGATGATCAGGCGAGTGATCGGGGGGGGGCGGCAGGCGGGCGCGGTCCTCATGATTCCGGGGATCGCCGGGCTCCTCTCGCTTTACGGGCTCGCCGGTGGACCGGGTCTCTTGAATTCAGGCGCGAACCAGGGCGGAAGGGAGCCGGCCCCGGGGGCCGCGCCCCTCGACTTCGCGCTCTACCGGGAGCGCGTCGAGCCGATCTTCATCAACGAACGGGGCGGGGTGTGGGGTGTGGGTGGGGCCTGCGTGACCTGCCACACCTGGCAGACCGGGACGCCCTTTCGTCTACAGCCCCTCGAAGAGGACGCGAACGGGAGGGTGTTCTGGACCGAGGAGCAGTCCCGAATGAACTTCCTCGCCGCCGCGCGGCTCGTGGTCCCGGGGTTCCCCGAGCAAAGCCGGCTCCTCAACAAGCCGCTCGACGAAGATGCCGGAGGAGCAGAGTTCCACACCGGAGGGACTTTTTGGGCATCGCGGGAGGATCCGGAGTGGCAGGCCATCGCGGATTGGGTCCGGTCCGGAGATGAGCGTCCCGAAGGCGCGGAGCCCCCGCCACCCGTCTCACTCGACTTCGAATTCTTCCGGAGTTGTGTCCAGCCGATCTTCGTGAATCCGATCGAGGGTGCGCTTCCCTGCACGAGTTGTCACGGAAGTGGCGTCCGGGGGTTCGCTCGACCCATTCCCGAGGGGCGAAACGACTGGACCGAAGAGGAGTCGCGCCAGAACTTCACCGTCCTCCAACGATTCATCGCGCCGGGGGATCCGCTCGGGAGCCGCTTCCTCATGCATCCCCTGCATCCGGAAGGGGGCGGGAGCTACATGCACAACGGCGGCCGCCGCTGGACGTCGCAGGAGGACCCCGAGTGGCGGATGCTCGCGGAATGGATTCGGGGAGAGCGGACCGGCGCCAGTTGCTCTTAGAGCGACACCCGTGCGGAACCATCCTAACGCCCCGGCGATCCGGAGCGTCGAAGTCGGGGCAGGCCCGGTTGTCCGGTCCGCTCCTCTCTCGTTAGCTGCCCTGGTAGGTGCCCGTGATGCTTCCTTGGCCGATGACGTGGCCTTCGATCGCCTCCAACACCTGGTTCCGGTTCTGTCCCACGGGGAGGTCCAGGTCGGCGTCCAGGGCATAAACGGTGAAGACGTAGTCGTGCGCGGGCCCGGCCGGCGGACGCGGGCCGAAATAACCGGCCTGGTTCATCCCACGGAGCCCCTGCGTCGTACCCGCGATCTCCGCGGGCGCGGTCACCGTGACGTCGGCGGGGAGACCCTCGGGAAGTCCCGTCGCCGTTCCGGGGATGTTGTAGACCAGCCAGTGCACGAAACCGCCGGGCATCGGGACGGAAGTGTCCACGACGGTGAGGACGAAGGACTGCGTGCCGGCGGGGGCGCCGCTCCAGGAAATCGCAGGGGACACATTTTCGCCATACGGCGAGTTCCGGAGGGGAATCGGCTGAGTGTCCGCAAAAGCCGGGCTGGTCACGGTGAACTCGGCCACCTGGCCGAGGACCGGGGCTGCGGACGCGGCGAAGATCGCGGTGGCGCAGAAAGCGGTGAAAGCGCGGGTGCGTGGGTTGGGCATGTCGTCGTTCTCCGAGAGGGTGGCCCCTTCGTCGCCGTCGGGGGTATTCGAACCGAAGGTCGGGTTGTTGCGGCGGTCCGCTGAAACACTACCCTTGGAGCCTGCGTAGGGTAGGGATCGTTGTGTATCGGTAGTTGTTTGTTCGGGCCGGGAAGTTCCATCAACCGTGTGAGGAGTGCGATGAAGACGTTCAAGCAGATTGCGGGGGTCGCCGCCGCGGCAGCGGCTCTCCTGGCCGGGCCCGTAGCGGGTTCGGCTCAGGTTGCGGTAGCGGACGCTCAGGCGTTCATGGGCCAGTGGACGCTCCCGCTCGAGACTCCGCAGGGAGCGTTGAGCATGACGATCCACGTGGAGGATCGCGAAGGAAATGTCGCGGCCCGGCTCGAGGCGGAAGCGCCGATGGGGCCTCAAGCGATCCAGACCGTCTCGAAGTCCGGAGACAGCCTCGTGCTCGCGTATGCGATCGACTTCGGCGGACAGTCCGCGCCCGTATCCATTACGCTCACGCCGGCGGGTGAGAATCTGGGCGCAGTCATGAGCTTCGCGGATGGCCAATTCACCCTGAACGGAACCGCGACGCGCGCCGCCGCGGGAGGATGACTTCATGAAAAATGCGATTCGGACGTCCCTCAAGCTCCTCTCGATCCTCACGGCCGTCGCGATCCTCGCGGCGCCGTCGCCGGCTTCGGCTCAGTCGCAACTCGATACGTCGCAGGCCCAGGCCTTCCTAGGGAATTGGACCCTTGCGTTCCAGTCGGAGATGGGCCCCTTCCAGGTGGGGCTGAACATCCGCGATGCGGAGGGGAAGGTGGCGGCGCAGGTCGTTTCGGAGATGGGGAACGTGGAGATCACGACGATCACCCGGTCGGAAGACAGCCTCGTTCTGAGCTACACGATGGAAGCCCAGGGGCAGTCGCTTCCGGTTTCGATGAGCCTCAAGCCGGACGGGGAGCAGCTCCAGGCTTCGATGAACTTCGCGGGAGGCGCCTTTATGGTGAACGGTACGGCGGCCAAGGCGGTGAACTAGCCACTTTTCTCGCGACTGCGGGATCAACGAGGGTCCTCTCGGCTACGGCGAACGTCGGGGCGCAGGGATCCGAAGGAGAAACGAGGTCAAGAAAAATGAATACGAAGATCGGAAGGCCCGGCAGTGCCCTCGCGGCGATCCTGCTGGTGGCCGGGAGCCTCGTCCCTTCCGGGGCGTCGGCGCAGGCGTCGCAACTCGACGTGGCGCAGGCCCAGCAGTTCCTGGGAAACTGGACTCTCACGCTCGAGAGTGAGATGGGACCCCTCCCGCTCACCCTGAACATTCAGGACGCGGCCGGAAAAGTCGCGGTCCAGTTCGGATCCGAGCAGGGAACCCAGAACGTGGAAAACGTCGCCAGAACGGGTGATGCGCTCGTACTCAACTTCATGGCGGACGGTCAGGGACAGGCGATCGATGTCCTGATCAATCTCGTGCGCGAGGGGGAAAACCTCCGGGCGAACGTCTCCGCCATGGCGGGAGCCTTCGTGGCGAGCGGACTCGGCACGAAGATCCAGTAAGGGCGGTTCGGCGTCCCTGAGCCCCGGCCTCCCTCGGGAGGCCGGGGCTTGTTTATTGGGGCCTGGGGATCGGGATGAGGGTGCGACCGATCTTCCTCTCGGGCCCGTTGCGGCGTCCGGCGGAAGAATAGAACTTCTCTCCACCGGAATCGGGGAGGTTATGACGCTGCCGAAGGGCGGCCCGCCCAGGAATCAACCAGGGGACAGCGGAAGCGCGAGGACAAACGAAGCCCATGACCTACATCATCGCCGAGCCGTGCATCAACACGAAGGACGCGAGCTGCGTCGACGTGTGCCCGGTGGATTGCATCTACGAAGCCGACGATCAGTTCTACATCCACCCGGAAGAATGCATCGACTGCGGCGCCTGCGAACCCGAGTGCCCGGTTCAGGCGATCTTTCCGGACACGGACGTGCCCGCGGAGTGGACTTCCTACATCGCGAAGAACTACACGCACTTCGGGCTCAGCCCCTGAGCTCCGTGCGCGGGGCCTGAAGGGCGGCGGGCTACCCCTCCTCGGGACGCCACGCGAGGTCCCCTCGGAGCGCGACCACGTCTCCCACGACGAGGAGGGAAGGGCCCGATACTTCGGCGGCGCGGGTGAGGGCCGCGATGGACTCGAGGGTTCCGGTCACGGTCCGTTGCTGGGGATAGGTTCCCCACTCCACGACGGCCGCAGGCGTTTCGGGTGAACGACCACCGCGGATCAGCTCCGCCGCGATCGCTTCGAGCCGCCCGAGCCCCATGTAGACGACCAGGGTTCCATCCCCGCGTGTGAAGGGGTCGCCTCGTGTCTGCCGCAGGTTTTCAGGCGAGACTCGATGGCCGGTTACGAAGGTGGCCGACGACGCGAGGCCGCGATGGGTGAGGGGGATCCCCGCGTATGCCAGCGCCGCGATCCCCGAGGTTACACCGGGGACGATCTCGAATGGAATGCCCGCGTCCCGCAACGCAAGCGCCTCTTCGCCGCCTCGTCCAAAGACGAACGGGTCCCCCCCTTTGAGGCGAACGATGACCTGGTGTTCGCGCGCCAAACGAACGAGTAAGGCACTCACCTCTTCGAGGGGGAGGAGCCGCTCGCCGGCGCGGCGCCCCACGTCGTGGCGAGGGGCTGCCGGGGGAGCCAGCTCCAGGAGTTTCGGATTCACCAGGGCATCGTGGACGACGACTCCGGCCCGGGCGAGGAGCTTTGCGCCCCGCACCGTCAGGAGCTCGGGGTCGCCGGGACCGGCCCCGACCAGATAGACCGTCCCGAACGGCGAGGATTGGCTCATGCGTGGATCTTGGATCGTTTCAGAGGCAGGGGACTGTTTCGGCCTCGAGAGAGACCCCGCAACCCCGGCTCGGGTCCGGTGCTTCCGCGTCTCTGCCCCTGTTCGGCAAGAGGTTTCCTTCGGGGGGGCGCCGGCGTGGATCCGCTGACCGCGGGGGTGCTTCTCGTCGGGCACGGCTCCGAGCTGAGCGCGGATTCGTCGAGCCCAGTGAGGGAGCTCGCGCGGCGACTCCGCGGCGCGCATGCCGCAGGCGAAGTGCACGTTGCCTTCTGGAAGGAGGAACCCTACCTCCACCACGCGCTCGACCTCTTCGAGAGCCGGGACGTCTTCGTGGTGCCCCTCTTCACGAGCGAGGGATACTTCACCGAGGGTGTCCTTCCGCGCGAGCTCGGGATGGACCCACCGTGCCTTCGACCCTGGATGTGCGTTCGTCGGTGCCCCCCCGTGGGGACCCACCCCGCGATGGCCGATCTCGTCCTGGCGCGAGCCCGGGAGGCGGTGCGCCTTTCGACCGGAGCCGAGCGCGACGCCGCTCTGGTCGTCCTCGGGCACGGGACGGAGACACACCCCGGATCGGGGGCGACGACTCGTGCCGTAGTCGAAGCCCTTCGGCGGCGGGCGATTTATCGCGACGTCGTCTCCGCATTCCTGGATCAATCCCCCGGGATCGCCGGCGTCCTCGGGGGTCTCGATGCCCCTGACCGCATCGTCGTTCCCTTCTTCATCGGCGAAGGGTGGCACGTGGGGACCACGATTCCGGAGGAGCTCGGACTCGGGGAGACCCGGACGACCCTCGGCGAGGCGACCGTCTGGTACTCGAAGCCCGTGGGCACGCATCCGGGGATCCTCGAAGTCGTCCGCGCCATCTTCTCCGAGGCGGTGGCGGGGGTCGGCGAGGCATACACCCGCGCTGGCCTCGGCCCGGCGGATCCCCCCGCTCGGGTCGCACGGGAGACCTTTCTCCAGGGGCTACGGGGCGGCGGGGCAGGCCCGCGAACCTTTCTCCAGGTGGGGATTACGGCTTCCGATGACGACCGGTTCGAGCTACGCCACCGGGAGGACCTGCACCGGCCCTCGCCGGAGCTCGCAACCTATGCGGACGCGAATGCGGCCGAGGGGCTCGGCGGACGGACGGCCGCGGGGGAGCACCGTCCCCTCCGCACCGCCCCCGGCCTCGCCCGTGGATGGCGGATCGCCGGGCTCGACGGGGAAGGGGTCTGGGAGGCGCTGGGGCAACTCTATCCGGGCGCCGCGATCCACCGGGAGCTAGCGGGTCGGGGGGAGCTGGCGGTCACTCCCTTTTGGGAGACGGCGACCCGCCAAACGGGGATCTATGCGGGGCTCGAGGGGCTCCCAGAGGGGGAGATCGAGACCGCGGTCCGCGACCGATGCGGCGATCGATGCCTTCGCACCCCTTTCTGGGAGCCGGCATCGGCGTACGTTCGGCCAGAGCGGGCGGGGTCCGTCCCCTGCCCGGAGGCCTGTCCGGCGCTCCTTTCGAGGGTGCGGAAGGGCCGCCCCGCGGCCTCTTCCGAGGGTTGACGGGCCCCCCGAGCCTCGGTAAACTCTTGAAGTCGGAATGTCCGCCGCCCAAGAGGGCCAGACTGGAAAAGATGATTCGGACCGCTTGTTGTTGCGCCCTGTGTTGTTGTCAGACCATCCCTTCGGAGGGACGGTCCGGGAGGCGCGCGGCGTAACAAGAACCGAAGCGCTGAGATCCTCGGCCCTGACCTCTGATGAGGTCGGGGCCTTTTTCGTTGATAGGGAGATCGAAGGCATGAGCACAACGATTCGCGGAACGGTCGAGACCCATCCATTTTCCGTGGAAGAAGTGGCGGAGCTGAATCGCAGGTTCGAGGGCGCCGCCCCCGGGGAGATTCTCCAATGGGCGGCGGAGGCTTTCCCGCAGGGGCGGGTCGCCCTTTCGTCCACTTTCGGAGTCGGGGGGATGGTCCTCATCCACCTTCTCGCGGAAAAGGGGATCAGGCTTCCCGTCCTCTTCGTGGACACCCTCCACCACTTTCCCGAGACGCTCGAGCACGCCGAGCGGGTCGCGGAGCGGTATGGCCTCGATCTTCGCACCTATCGGGCCGCGCCTTCCCGGGACGCCTTCGAGGCGGAACACGGTCCCCGACTCTGGGCGGTGGACGTCGAGCGCTTCCACCAGCTCACGAAAGTGGAACCGATGCGGGAGGCGTTGGAGGGATTCGACGCCTGGATCACGGGGCGGCGCCGGGGCCAGTCCCCCACGCGGGCCGAGCTCCCGATCGTCGAACGCGCGAGCCGGATCAAGGTGAACCCCATCGCGGCGTGGTCGATCGACGACGTCTGGACTTACGTCCGGGTCCACGAAGTGCCCTATCATCCCCTTCACGACCAGGGGTACGCGAGCATCGGCGACGAGCCCCTCACGACTCCGGTCGCCGACGGGGAGCACGAACGCGCCGGCCGCTGGCGCGGAGGGGGCCGGTTGGAGTGCGGCCTCCACGGAATTTGAGCGAAAAATTCCCCCCCGGCGCCGTTTGCGGAGCCGGGACCCTCAAACGATACTTGCCTCATCGCCGCGGAGCCTCCGGCGGCTGCCATGGGCGGTCGCGCACGTTCCCGGAAGGTCCACTGAGATGATTCGCACTCCGAGCCCAACCCGATGATTGAACGAAAGCGTACTTGGAAAGAGGTCCTCGGCGACCGAATCCCTCCCCAGATGGGAGAAGAGATCGATCTCTACGAAGCGCAGATGGAGCTTCGCAAGCAGGGGAAGCTGGAGGAGAAGGTCTTCGCGGAGCTCCGGCTCCGCAGAGGCGCCTACGGCCAGCGTTACGACAACGGCCAGCGCTACGACGGAACGAAAACGCAAGAAATTCCCTTTCCCAGGCGGGGCCTCACGAAGGGCCCGGAGACCGAGTTCGACGCTCCCGGGATGCAGCGCATCAAGATTCCTTACGGGAGGATGAGTGCGGAGCAGCTGGAAGTTCTGGCCGAATGCGCGGAAGAGTACTCGAACGGCGTCCTCCACATCACGACTCGCCAGGACATCCAGCTGCACTTCATTGATATCGAGGACACTCCGGACATGAACCGCCGCCTCGCCGCGGTGGGAATCACGACGCGGGAAGCATGCGGCAACTCGGTCCGGAACGTGACCGGGTGCCCCCAGGCCGGAATCTGCACGGACGAGGTGTTCGACATCTCGCGCTACGCGAAGGCGGAGACCTGGTTCCTTCTCGGCCACCGCGACGTTCAGGACTTCGGGCGGAAGTTCAAGATCGCTTACTCCGGATGCGCCCACGAAGGGTGCGCCCGGGTGATGATGCACGACCTCGGGTTCATCGCGGCGGTGCGTCAGGGACCGGACGGCGAGGAGAGGGGCTTCAGAGTAGTGGTCGGGGGCGGACTCGGTCCCGTGCCCCACGTCGCGAAGGAGCTCTTCGACTTCATGCCGGAGGCGCGGATGCTTCCGGTCTCGCAGGCGATCGCGCGCGTCTATGCCCGCCTCGGGGAGAAGCGGAACCGCAACAAGGCGCGGATCAAGTTCCTCGTGGCGCAGCTCGGGATCGAGGAGTTCAAGCGCCTCGTCGAAGAGGAGCTGGCTACCCTCGAGCACGACCCGCGTTGGAACGAATGGCTCGACGAGGCCCAGCTACCTGTCATCGAAGGGCTTCCCGAACCGGCGACGGACGGGTCTGCCCGACCGGCGGAGGGCTTCGAGAACTGGGCCAAGACAAACGTCTATCGCCAGCGCCAGCAGGGGTTCGTCGGGGTCACGCTGAACCTTCCCCTCGGCGACATCACGGCGAGGCAGTCGCGGAAGCTGGCCGACATCATGAGGAAGTACGCGCCCGACGCGCTTCGCACGACGGTGGACCAGAACTTCTTCCTCCGCTGGGTGCACGAGCGGGACCTCGTGGCGGCCTACAACGACCTTCACGCCGCGAAGCTCGTCCTTCCGGGAGCGGCGACGATCGCGGACGTCACCTCCTGCCCGGGAACGGATACCTGCAAGCTCGGAGTCGCCAGCTCGCGTGGGCTCAGCGCGGAGCTCCGAAACCGGTTCGAGGACCGCGGACTCCAATACGATCCGCTTCTGAAGGACATCCATGTGAAGGTGAGCGGGTGCCCGAACTCGTGCGGGATGCACCACATCGCGGACATCGGTTTCTACGGATCGAGCCGAAACATCGGCTCCTACAAGGTCCCGCATTTCCAGCTCTTCCTGGGGGGTGCGCTCGACGACAACGCGGGGAGTTACGGGCTAGCAATGGGCGCGATTCCCTCGAAGCGGATCCCGGAGGCGGTGGACCGGCTCCTCGATCTCTACTCCGCGGAGCGCGAGGGGGCGGAGAAGTTCCGTGACTGGGTGATGCGGGTCGGGAAGAAGACGATCAAGGAGAAGATGAAGGACATGCTCGAGGTGCCGCCATACGAGGCCGATCCGAGCTTCTATGTGGACTGGCACGATGCCCGTGAATACACCATCGGCGACATCGGGGTGGGAGAGTGCGCGGGAGAGGTGGTCACGCTCACCCAGTTCTCCCTCGCCAATGCGGAGAGCCGGGTCTTCGACGCGTCGGTCCTTCTGGACGATCTTGCGAAGGGGGACGCCGGGTTCCAGGAGGCAGCCAGGCTTGCATATCTCGCGATGATCCAGGCGGCACAGGGGCTTCTCAAGGTGGACAATCCCGACGCGAAGGGGGATCCCGCGATCGTATTCCCCGCCTTTCAGCAGGAGTTCGTGGACACGGAGGTCTTCTTCGATCGATTCGTCGGGGCCAAGGAGTGGGGGTATCTCCAGGTGGCACACGAGGCGGGCGGAAAGGCGCGGGATCGCGACGAGGCTCGGCGGCGAGTCGAAGAGGCCCAGCTCTTCATCGAAGCGGCGCACGGCTGCTACTCGAGAATCCTCGAAGCACAGGCCGCCAAAGCCGCCGGAATCGGTGCGGGAGTGAAAGTCCCGTGACCGGATCGGAGACGGTGGACGGCTTCTTCAAGGTGTGCGTGAAGGTCTACGCGAACGAGCCGGAGGGGACCGACGACGCCGACCTCTTCGTGCCGATCTTTCACGAGTGGATCCGCGATCGGGTCTTCGATCTGGTCCTCTTCGACGTGGCGGATTACGCACATGCGCCGGACAGCCCAGGGATCGTGCTCGTGAGCCACGAGGCCCACTTCGCGATGGACCGGTCCGATGGACACTTCGGAATTCTGGCACAGAGGCGAGTGCGCTTCGACGGAAGCGCATCCGGGGCGATCGCCGCGACGATTCGTCAGGTGCTCGAATTCGCGGCGAAGCTCGAGCAGGATCCCCGCGTGGCGGGAAAGATCAAGTTCGACGCGACCAGGATTCGCCTGGAGTCGAACGACCGGCTCCGGCTGCCGAATGACGAGACCGGGTACCGCGACTTCGAGCCGCTCGTTCGCGATGCGCTTGCAGCGGCGTTTCCCGGGCGGCATGCGGTGGCGGTATCACGGGTTGCGAACGATCCGCGCGACCGGCTCGCTCTGGAGGTCCGCCTCGAGGGGTCATCGGACGTCCAGGAGCTCGTCGCCGCCTGATGAACGACCGCCCTTCCGCGGCGGATCGCACGCGTGACGAGGGCTCCACAGGCCAACCCATGGACACCCTTCCCGGGCTCATACCCGAAGAGATCCTCCGGTACTCCCGCCACCTCATCATGCCCGAGGTGGGGATGTCCGGTCAGCGCCGCCTCAAGGGAGCGAGCGTCCTCGTCGTCGGGGCAGGCGGGCTCGGTTCTCCGGTCGCGTTGTATCTCGCGGCCGCGGGCGTTGGCCGAATCGGGATCGTGGACTTCGACACCGTGGACGCGACAAACCTGCAGCGGCAGATCCTGCACGGGACGAAGGACGTCGGACGTTCGAAGCTCGACTCGGCCCGCGAACGCCTCGAAGATGTGAACCCGCACGTCGAAGTCGTGCCGCACGCGGTTCGGCTTACCAGTGACAACGCGATGGAAGTGATCGCCCCTTACGATGTCGTCGTGGACGGGACCGACAACTTCCCGACCCGATACCTCACGAGCGACGCCTGCGTCCTCCTCGGAAAGCCGAACGTCTACGGCTCCATCTTCCGTTTCGAGGGCCAGGTCTCCGTCTTCGACGCGAGCCGCGGCCCCTGTTACCGCTGTCTCTTCCGGGAGCCGCCGCCGCCCGGGATGGTGCCGAGTTGTGCGGAAGGGGGCGTCCTCGGCGTTCTTCCAGGGATCATCGGCTCCCTCCAGGCGCTCGAGGCCATCAAGCTGATCCTGGGGACGGGAGAGCCTCTAGTCGGACGCCTTCTTCTCCTTGACGCGCTGACGCTGCAGTGGCGGACGCTCAACGTCCGGAAGAATCCGGGCTGCCCCGCGTGCGGCGACGAGCCGACGATCACAGAGCTCATCGACTACCTCGAGTTCTGCGGCGTCCCGGGATACGAGGAGGCGACTCCAGAGGATGAGGGCGTTCCCCTGATCACCGCGAAGGAGCTGAGCGAGCGGCTGGTGCGCGGCGACCGGATCCGTCTCTTGGACGTGCGCCAGCCCCATGAGTGGGAGATCGTGAACCTCGGTCCTCAGGGCGCGGAACTCTTCCCGCTGGCTGACTTGATGGAGAGGGTCTCCGAGCTCGACACCGCCGAAGAGATCGTGTTGTATTGTCAGACCGGGGCACGGAGCGCAAAGGCTCTACGACAGCTCGAGGTGGCGGGATTTCGAAAGCTCGCGAACTTGCGCGGCGGGATCCGGGCCTGGCACACGGATGTGGATCCGGACATCCCGATCTACTGACGGATTCGCGCCACCGTCCAAAGTGGATGGTCCAACTTGCGATTCCAGCCGGTAAGGGATACTTGAAGAGGGGAGTTGCCGCACCGACGCAGGCCGGACGGTGTGATCGCGAGTCCGTGAGCGCCTGAGGGCGAACCCGTTTGGGGGAGGACTTCATGAGTGCTTACGATCGTGCAGTTCACGGAGCCGAGGCGGGAGCCATCGCCGCCGTCGCCCTCGAACTCTCGTTCTTCCTACTGGATGCGGTGCGCTTCACGCCGCTCGCCACCCCGCTCGCCCTCTCGGGAGCGGTCTCCCCGACCGATGAAGGACTCGCCCCAGGGGCGATCTTCCAGGACCTCGCGAGTGTATCCGGCGCGCTCGCCTTTCTGTATGCGGCTTACCAAGTCCTCGTCCTCACGGCGGTGCACCTGATCGCCTTCGGCTCGGTCGGCGCGCTCGCCGCCCTACTCTTCGACTGGTCCGAGCCCCTCGACGCGGGGCGCCTCGTGACGGTCGCGCTCATGTGTACCGTCGCATTCGGGCTCAGCGTCGCGGTGTCCAGCTCGATGATTGCACTGGGGTCGGTCGGATGGGTGCTCGTGATCGGGATGAACCTCCTGGCGGCGCTGATCCTGGTTGGCTGTCTCCGATTGGTGTCGGCGCCCGAAGCGGTCGCGGAATCGGCGCACTGAGCGGGGACTGGGCGATCGGTGCGGGCCTTCCAGTTTCCCTCGGGATTCCTGCATGCGCCCCCGCATCAGTCTTCGCCATCCTCCAGGGGACGCAGCTCGCATTCGCCCTCGAACTCGGGCCAGTGCGTCCGGTGCAACTCCATGAACCTGGTGGCCAGTTCCACAGCCTCCTCGCGCGTCTCCAGTTCACAGAGGGCGTAGCCCCCCACGACCTCCTTCGCCTCGGCGAAGGGGCCGTCCACGACTTGGATCTTCCCGCCGGCGAGCCGCACCCGCGTGGCCTGGGTCAGGGGCTTGAGCCCGGCGCCGTCGAGGAAGGCCCCCTTCTTCGCGTACTCCTCGACGAACTTCCCCATGGCTTCATAGAGGGCCGGCGGCACCTGCTGGCCTTCGTAATCCTTCGGGTGCTTGATCAAGGTCATGAATCGCATGGTTCACTCCTGTGGCTTGTGGTCGTGCGCGGTTCTAGGGCCGCGCGTCCTCTTCTCTTGTCCTCCAATGACTCGACGATCGAGGCGCTCCGGGATCGACGCCTCGGGGTATGTCGATTTCCGGGTCCCGTGTTCGACGTAGAGATAGCGGGGGCCATCCCACGAGGGGAGGCGACCGCGGTTCCCGATGAAAAGAGAGTTCAACGATGCGCGTCATGGTGATCGTAAAGGCCAGCGAGGAGTCGGAAGGGGGCGTCATGCCTGAGACGGAGCTTTTCGCGGCGATGGGGAAGTACAACGAGGAGCTGGTGAAGGCCGGATTGATGCTCGCGGGAGAAGGGCTCGGCCCGAGCTCCCAGGGGAAGCGCGTCCGGTTCGACGGCAAGCGTAGGACCGTGATCGACGGACCCTTCGCCGAGACGAAGGAGCTCATCGCGGGCTACTGGCTCTGGCAGGTGAAGTCCATGGACGAAGCCGTCGAGTGGCTGAAGCGGGCGCCCTTCGATGGCGGAGCCGAAGTGGAGATTCGCAGGATCTTCGAGGCCGGGGACTTCGGCGACGAGTTCACGCCGGAGCTCCGGGCGCAGGAGGAGGGGCTTCGCGAAGAAATCGCCCGCAAAGCGAAGAAGGCATGAGCGACCCCGCGGCCCAGGGGGCGGTCCACGGCGCCATCGATGCCGTCTGGCGGATCGAATCCGCCAGGCTGATCGCCCGCCTCGCCCGAATGGTGGGCGACGTGGGCCTCGCGGAGGATCTCGCGCAGGACGCGTTGGTCGTGGCGCTGGAGCGGTGGCCGGAGTCGGGCGTCCCGGACAACCCGGGCGCCTGGCTCATGGCCGCCGCCAAGCGCCGGGCGATCGACCATTTGCGTCGCGATCGGATGCTGGACCGCAGGCACCTGGAGATCGCTCGCGGAAGCCGTGAGGACCGCGCGGACCCCGAGGCGGAGATCCTGGCCGCATTGGTCGATCCGGTCGGAGATGAGCTCCTCGGCCTCATTTTCACCACCTGTCACCCGGTTCTCGCCACGGAGGCGCGGGTCGCGCTCACCCTTCGTCTCCTGAGCGGGCTCACCACGGAGGAGATCGCTCGCGCGTTCCTCACGTCGACATCGACGATCCAGCAGCGGATCGTCCGAGCGAAGCGCACCCTTCGGGAAGCCCGCATTCCGATCGAGCCCCCTCCGGCGACGGACCTTCCGGCCCGGCTCCAGTCCGTGCTCGAGGTCGTCTATCTCGTCTTCAACGAAGGGTACTCGGCGACGGCCGGCGCCGACTGGCTGCGCCCCGCACTCTGCGAGGACGCGCTCCGGCTGGGCCGGATTCTCGCGGGTCTCATGGAAAACGAGGCCGAGGTTCATGGACTCGTGGCCCTCATGGAAATCCAGGCCTCCCGCCTTCGCGCGCGCACGGGTCCCGGGGGAGAACCGATCCTCCTGAACGACCAGGACAGGTCTCGTTGGGACTGGGTGCTCGTTCAACGAGGCCTCGCCGCGCTCGACCGCGCGGTCTCCCGGGGTGGTCTCGGACCATTCGCGCTCCAGGCGGCGATCGCCGCCTGCCACGCTCGGGCCCGAACTCCCGAGGAGACCGACTGGACTCGAATCACCGCACTCTACGACGCGCTCGCCCAGCTTACCCCTTCGCCCGTCGTGGAGTTGAACCGGGCCGTCGCTTATTCCATGGCCTTCGGGCCCGCGGCCGGACTTGAGATCGCGGACCCGCTCCTCGGGGAACCGATGCTCGCGGGCTATCACCTTCTTCCCGCGGTGCGAGCGGACATTCTCGCGAAGCTGGGACGGTTCGCCGAAGCCAAGACGGAGTTGGAGCGTGCGGCCGCGATGACCGAGAACGCGAAGGAGCGGGGTCTGCTTCTCGGGAGGGCGGCGGGGATGGAGAAGCGGATGGCGGGGGCGTAGGCGGCTCCCCGCGCCCGCGGTCTCCCGTCGATTGACGCCCGCTCTCCTCGTCATTCCGGTGCAGGAACCGAGGATCTCGCTCACCACCGGACCGGGGCTCCATCACGGAAAGGCCCGACGGGCGTGTGGGGAAGCGGCTTAGTCGGCGCGGAGGGCGGTGCTCGGGTTCGCGCCGGAGGCTCTGAGCGCGGGGATGAGGCTTGCGAGGCCCGCGGCGGCGAGAACGGACACTACGACGACGACGTACGTCGCCGGATCGGTCGGTGCCACCCCGTAGACCAGGGTTCCGAGGAGCCGCGAGGCGGCAAGCGCCCCGAGGATCCCGATCAGGACGCCCACACCGGCCAGCTTCAGTCCTTCCGCCACGATTCCCCGAACGAGTCCGCCGCGCGCCGCGCCGAGGGCCATTCGGATTCCCACCTCCGGGGTGCGTTGCGCCACGGTATAGCTGAGCACGCCGTGCACCCCGATGAGCGCGAGGAGCAGGGCGACCCCGGCGAAGAGAGCGATCAGCACGGCCGTGAAACGGGGACTCGAGATGCTCTCCGACACCGCGTCGCCGAGGAGCCCTTCGCCGAAGAGGGGGACGCCGGGATCCATCTCTCCAATCGCGCTTCGAATCGTCGGCATCAGAGCGAGAGGGTCGCCGGAGCCGCGGACGATCAGCGTCGCCTGGCCCCTCGCCCCCTGCGCGAGGGGGATGTACGCCGCGGGGCCCGACGCGAGCTCCAGCCCCAGGAATCGCTCGTCGCCGATGACGCCGATGACTTGGCGGGTGATTCCCCACCAGCTGAGTTCCTGGCCCACGGGGTCGGCCGCCCCGAAGTACGCCTCGGCGGCCGCCCGATTGATCATCGCGACCGATGGGGAGGCGGCCACGTCGCCTTCGGTTACCGGACGGCCGCTCAAGAGCGGCACCCCAAGCGTCTCGATGTATCCCGGAGACACGAAGCGAATTCGAATCTCGGGATAACTTCCGAACTCCGCCTCCCTCCCGACGATCGTGAAGGAATTCGTGAAGCCGGGGTCGAGCGGGTGATTCGCGGAGATCGTGGCCGATTCCACCCCGGGGAGGGCGCGCAAGCGCTCGAGGAGCGCCGCGTGAAAGCCATTGGTCTGCGGGATGTCCGGCCATCCCGGCCCCGTCGCTGTCGAATATTTGCTTTCCGGCAGCTGATACTCTGCCGTGAGGATGCCGGCTGCGTCGAATCCGGGATCCACGGAGCGAAGCTGCCAGAAGCTCCGGAGAAGTACGCCAGCGCCGATGACGAGCGTCACGGCGAGCGCGACCTGGGTCACCATGAGGGCGGATCGAAAGCCGCGAGCCCGGCGTCCCTCGGTGGTCCGCCGTCCGGGTCGCTCGGTGAGACTCTCGTGGAGGTCGAGAGTCCTCGCGTGCCATACCGGGATCATCCCGAAGACGAGTGCGACCCCGACGCCGACCAGCGCGACCGCGGCGAGGACCCCGGCATCGAGACCGGTCTCCTGGAGGCGGGGGATCTCGGTAGGGGCGATGGCGAGGAGCCCCTCGAGGCCCGCGAAAGCGAGCGCCACGCCGAGGAGCGTTCCGAGTCCCGCGAGCACGGCGGCCTCGACCCCGAACTGCCGGCCGAGCTGGCCGGCGCTCGCCCCGAGGGCGCGGCGCACCGAAACCTCTCGGCCGCGGGTCACGCTTCGGGCGAGGAGGAGGTTCGCCACGTTGGCACAGGCGATGAGGAGGACGACGAATACCGCGCCGAGGAGGACGACGAGGGCGGCGCGGACCGGACCGAACACGACTTCGGAGTAAGCCTCGAGGTTGACGCTCCGATTGGCGTTTTCCGGATACGCCTCTTCGAGGGCGGCGGCGATCCGGCCGAGCTCCTCCTGGGCCGCCTCGATTCCGATCCCAGGGGCAAGTCGCGCCAGAGTCAGGAAGGGATGCGTGGCGCGAGGATAGGCGTCGGCGGAGGGGAGGAGGGGGAGCCAAATCGCGACATTCCCTCCGGCGAAGTCCGCGGAGTAGTCAGCGCGGGAGTGAACCTGGCGGATCCCCAGGTCCGCTTCTCGCGGCAGGACGCCGATCACCTGCACGGTGTTGTCGTTGATCGTAAGGCTCCGGCCGACGACGCCCGGGTCCGAGTCGAATTCAGCCCTCCAATATTCCTCCCCGAGCAGGGCGACTGTCGGCGTCCCGCCCGGCGCGTCCCCTTCGCGAAGGGTCCTGCCGGCGATCGTCTCCACTCGCAGCGTTTCGAGAAGTCCGGGAGTCACAGCGAGACCGGTTACGCGGCGGACTTCCCCCGAGCGCGTAACACTGGTGGGGAAACCTCTGAACGCACCGATGCTGGAGAGGGTACGGCTTTCCCGCGAAAAGTCCTCGACGTCCGGCCAGGAGGCCGGCTCGTGCCGGGTCCCGCTGGCGCTGTCCGTCTCCCAGACCATGACGAGGCGTTCGGGGTCGGGGAAGGGCGAGGGCCTGAGGAGAACGGAGCTCACCACGCTGAAAATCGCCGTGTTCGCACCGATTCCGAGCGCGAGCGTCCCGACGGCGGCGATTGTGAAGACCGGGCTCCGCCGGAGCAGCCGGAGCGAAACCCGTGCGTCACGAACGAGGTCGTCGAGCGGAGCGAGTCCGCGTGCCCGCCTGGTCTCCTCCCGAAAACGTTCCACACCACCGAAGCTGAGCTTCGCCCGGCGTCGCGCCTCGGCGACCGTGAGGCCCTGGCGAATTCCCTTCTCGATTTCCATCTCCAGATGGAATTGGAGCTCATCCTCGAGGTCGCGTTCGATGGCACGCCTCGAGAAAAGCGCCCGGAGGCGAAGCCCGATTCCTTGCCAGCGGCTCATGTCGGGGCTCCTTCCGCGAAGGCGTTCATCCGGCCGCCAGGATCAGATCGACTCCCTGCGAGAATCGCCGCCATGCCCGCTCTTCCATCTCCAGCTGGCGGCGACCGACCACGGTGAGACGGTAGAATTTGGCTCGCCGATTGTTCTCGGATGTTCCCCATTCCGCGCGAATCCAACCCCGATGCTCCAGCCGGTGAAGCGCCGGGTAGAGCGAGCCCTGGTTCACGCGGAGCGCGTCTTCCGAGATTTGCTGGATTCGCTGCGACACGCCCCAGCCGTGCATGGGGCCGAGGCTCAGCGACTTGAGGATCAACATGTCCAGGGTTCCCTGGAGGACATCCATTTGCGACTGGGTCAAAGCGATCTCCCTTTCCTAGATGTTCGACAGGAGCCACGATGGGAGTACTCCTGTCGAATGTCAAGGGGAAAGTCCGAGGCCGTGCGGCATTTCGCGGCCTGGGCCTCCCTCGGCGGCGCACCCCCGAGTAACTTTCCTCGGTCGGCCGAGAGTCGGCCGACCCGGTCCCCTGCGAGAGCGGTCGATGAAGCGAGACCTCGCCATCCCAGTGGTCGTTCTGACCGCCCTTCTTGGCAGCACCGGTATGTTCGCGGTGCTCGACGCCGCTCCGGCCGGGAGCCTGGCCGCGTCCGTTGGAGACGCGCAGGCGATCACCCCCGAAGAGCTCGGGCGCCTCCTCTTCTGGGATCCGATCCTCTCCGGCCCGATGGACGTGGCGTGCGCGACCTGTCACCACCCCGACTTCGCGTACGCGGATGGCCGGGCCCTTTCCCTCGGCATCGGAGCCGTGGGCCTGGGCCCCGACCGGCGATTTGTGGCCGGCGGCGATGAGTCGCTCGCCGCACGAAACTCACAGACGGTTCTGAACACCGCCTTTAATGGCGTGAGCGGAACCCGGGGCGCCTCCGTCGTGAATGCCGGTGTGCTCCAGGACGCGGCGCGGGACTACGAGGTGGTCCGGGCGCCAATGTTCTGGGACAACCGGACCTCGGGTCTCGAGTTGCAGGCGCTCGAGCCGCTCAAGGTGCGCGAGGAGATGCGGGGAGACGCTTTTCCCGAGGAAGTGGCGGTCGACTCCATCGTCGCGCGACTCCGCGCGATCCCGGAGTACGTCGAGTTGTTCGCGGGAGCCTTCGGCGGGGACGCCGACATCACCGCCGAGCGGCTGGCCGAAGCGATGGCCGCCTTCCAACGAAGTCTCGTCGCCGTGAACTCGCCCTTCGATCGTTATCAGGCGGGGGAGCGCGATGCGATGACTCCCGAGCAGGTCCGCGGTATGTGGGCCTTCGATGCCGCGAGCTGCAATTTCTGTCACAACGGTCCACTTCTCTCGGACTTCCGGCTCCATGCCGAGGGAGTGCCGGAGCATCCCCTGGTCCCGACTCCGGACGAAGGGGCTGGGTATTTTCGGTTCCGAACTCCATCGCTGCGCAACGTCGCGCTGACCTCGCCTTACATGCACAACGGGACGATCGAAACGCTCGAAGATGTGCTTCGCTTCTACGATCGGCGTAGCTCCGAGAATCCTCACGTCTCCGACCAGCCGCGCCGCCCAACCGACATCGTGAGCGGCGCCCCGTCCGCCTCGCTCGACTGGGACCTCCGGTTCCTGAACGACTTCACCGAGGCGGACATCCGGGACATGCTCGCCTTCTTCGACGCCCTGACCGACACGGAGTTCGATCGAACCGTTCCCGACCGGGTGCCGAGTGGACTTCCGCCAGGAGGGTCGCTCCAAGCTCCTTGAGGTGCAGCCGAAGCGACACGCGTTGCGTTACCAGACGGGCGGGATAAGGCCGTGGCGGGCCAGGAGGATGACGAGAGCGAGTCCGCTGAGCGTGATCGCGGTGTAGTGCAGCCTGGATGAAATTCGCCAACGGCCTCGCCAAGTGCGGGTGAAGCGGTGGGTGACCGTCCCGCGATCGTTCACGCGGAACGCGAGGTAGTCGTCTCCGTCGGTTTCGCGGAAGCGGACCGGGGCCACCTGACCAATCCGCGGGTTTCCCCGCCCTCGTCCCGAACCTCAGAGGGAGTCGCGCTTTAATTCTCGCGACGCGCGGGCGAGGGCGAGGACGGGCGTGTGCGAGGCGGCGGACGAGGGGGCGCCACCGGGCGCTTCGTGGGATTCTCTCTTTTCGAGGGCCCCGGTTGCCGCCCTCCCGGCTTACGACGTCCTCTGCTCATGAATCGCTCCCTTGCGGCTGCACTTCGAATTCAAAACTGGACCGCCTCCAAGGACTGAACCGCTCGGTTGTGGAAGGTCGATTCGGAACGTACCGTCCTACCATGAACCCGTCACCGGAGGTGTCCATGTTGCGAACCATGCGGGCGGGAGTCGTGATGACCGCCGTCGGCCTCTCGCTGGCTGCGGGCGTCGCGCCGGCCCACGCCCAGAACAGCTTCCCCAACCCCTATCGGACCGTCCCCGACGTTTGGGCCGCCCTCCCGGACGGGCGATCCTGGGGCGCCACGAGCGCCGTGGCCGTCTCCCCCGACGGTGAGACGATCTGGGCGGTGGACCGCTGCGGGGCCAACGCCTGCCCTGCCGAGTTCACCGCGCACATCGTCTTCCAGTTCGACAAGGAGGGCCGGATCCTTCGACAGTGGGGCGGCGGAATGATCGAGTGGCCGCACGGGATCGACGTCGACCAACAGGGAAATGTCTGGATCGCGGATGCCCGAGGAGCGAACGGCCGCGGCCATCAGGTCATCAAATTCAGTCCGGACGGCGAGGTCCTCCTGCGCCTGGGAACGGCCGGTGTCGCCGGCCGCACGGAGACCACGCTCGACCAGCCGAACGACGTCCTGGTCGCCCCGAACGGCAACATCTTCGTCGCGGACGGTCACCCCTCGAGCGGCAACAATCGCATCGTGAAGTACGCGCCGGACGGCACCTATCTGATGGAATGGGGCGAGACGGGGGCCGAGGAGGGACAGTTTCGCACCCCGCACGCCCTCGCCATGGACGACGAGGGGCTGCTCTATGTGGGGGATCGGAGCAATCGCCGGGTCCAGGTCTTCGACCAGGACGGCAATTTCATCCGGGACTATCTCCACCTCGGACGCGCCAGCGGTCTCGCGATCTGGAACGGCCGCCTATACGTGGCCGACTCCGAGTCCGACTCGGAGAGCAACCCCGGCTTCAAGCGAGGCATCCGGGTGATGGACATCGCCACCTCGCAGGTTCTCGAGTTCATCCCCGATCCCGAGCTCAATCAGGACGAAGCGGGCACGACCGCCGCCGAAGGGGTCGCGGTCGACAACGAGGGGAACGTCTACGGAGCGGAGGTCGGCCCTCGCGCCCTGAGGAAACACGTCAGGCCGTAACGACGGATGAGGAGGGCGATTCAGATCGCCCCGCCTCCCCGTTCCCCATCCGAGATCCGGACGCAGAGGAGCAACTCGGTGACGAAGATCTTCCCGTCCCCGATCGAGCCGGCTTCGGTCGTCCTCGCCGCTCGCTGGACGGTATCGATTGTGATCTCCATGAACTCGTCGTTGACGGCGATGTCCAGCCTCACTCGCGGGGTCAGGTTTGGCACGGTCTCCTGCCCTCGGTAGAGGCCGGCCTCGACGGCGCGTCCGTGGCCGGTGCAGCGGCTCACCGTGATCCGGCTGATTCCGGCGGCAACGAGCGCCTCGCGGACCTCATCCAGCCGCTCGCCGCGGATGATGGCGGTGATCATTTTCATAGGTCGGCTCTCCCGGGGCGGCGCCCCGGACTAGTTGAGGTTCATCAGACCGTAGCCGGTCTCTCCATGGACCACGTGGTCGAGGCCGGCTTTCTCCTCACGGTCACTGAGACGGAACCCGACCGTCTTCTCGACCAACAGACAGATCAGGAGCGTGCCGACGGTGGCGAGGACGATCGTCGTGGCCACACCGATGATCTGGGTCACGAGCTGACCGGTGACGGTCCAGTCGGTGCCGGCTGCGGCCCGCCACTCCGATCGGATGAAGAAGACCAAGAGGAGGACGCCGAGGCCACTTCCGACTCCATGGATGCCGAAGCAGTCCAGGCTGTCGTCATACCCGAGCCGGGCCTTCGCCTTGAGTGCCAGGTAACACGCGCCGGAGGAGATCGCGCCAAGGACGAGCGCCCCGGCCGGGTGCACGACTCCTGCCGCCGGTGTGATCGCGACGAGACCGGCCAGGATCCCAGAGACGAAACCGAGGGCGGTCGCCCGCCGAAACTCGAGGGCCTCGATGATCAGCCAGGTGAGAGCGCCGGAGGCCGCGGAAATCTGCGTCATCGTGAGCGCGCGCGCCGTATCCATTCCGCTCTGCACCGTCGATCCGGCGTTGAATCCGAACCAACCCACCCAGAGAAGCCCCGCCCCCATCATGGTCATGACGAGATTGTTGGGGAGCATGGCGGTGTCGGGGTACCCTTTGCGGCGTCCCAGGAAAAGGGCCGCAGCGAGCGCGCTGAAGCCCGCTGATACGTGGATCACGGTACCCCCCGCCAGATCGATGAGGCCGCGTTCGAGGAGCCACCCCCCAGGTCCCCATACCCAGTGGCAGAGGGGAGCATAGACGAAGAGGAACCAGAGGACGATGAAGAGGGAGTAGCCGCGCAGATACACCCGCTCGGCGATGGCACCACTGATGAGCGCGGGAGTGATGATCGCAAATTTTCCCTGGAACATCGCGAGCACGTACTCCGGCACCCCATTCGTGACCGTCGTATCGATCCCCATCAGGAGGAAGTAGTCGGAATTCCACCCGATGACCCCGCCGAGAATGCCTTCCCCGAAGGTGAGGGCGTACCCGACGACCGGCCAGAGCACCCCGATGATGGCGAGGGGCACGAAGGAGTGCATCATCGTCCCGAGGACGTTCTTGGTGCGAACCAGCCCACCATAGAACATGGCCAACCCCGGAATCATCAGGAGGACGAGTGCAGTGGAGACCAGCATCCACGCCGTCGTACCGGCATCGACCTCCCCATTCATCTGGCCGAGGAGAGGGGGTGCGACGCCCAAGGTCCAGGCCGCCGCGAGACAGGAAACGAGGGCTCTCCGTTGCACGGGCGTCTTCCTCTCCGGTTAGGAGACCGAGATGGACTGAGGCTCGAAAGGATCCGGATCAGGACCAGGAAACTCAAAACCCGTCCCGGAAACGGGAGCGAAGATACGGTGGGGGTCCGGAGAGGTCCAGCAGGCGCCGGAATTGGGCGGGTGCGGGAGGTCGAGTGCGAGGAAGCGCTCGGCACTCGAGTGGATTGAGCGGGTGGGTCGCGCACATCTTCCAGCGTGAAACGCGTCCGCGCCTTTCTTGCGCTTCCGGCCCGCCCTAGATTCGTCCCCGAAAATCGAACGGGAGGGCGTGAAGAGGCTGACCCGCGCCCTCGCCTCCTCCGGGCGACCGAGTAGCCCCGACCTTTTCCCACGCCCAACGCAGGCGCCCGATGCCCGAAAGCACCCCTTCGTTCTTTCAACGCTTCGCGAATGTCCGCCGTGAGGAGGTTCCTTCCATCATCGCGGCCGGTCTCTTTTTCTTTTGCGTGCTCACCGCACTTCAGGTGATCCGGCCAGCGCGAGATGCGCTGGGGATGCAGCGAGGGATCGAGGAAATCCGCTGGCTCTTTCAGGGAACGCTCATCGTCACTCTTTTCGTGAATCCGGTTTTCAGCTTCCTAGCAGGTCGCTGAAAAAGTCCTGATCCGGCGGTGCCGGATGGAGGGCCGGGAAGGTAAATTTGGAGGTCCTTTCTCGTGGCCTTCATCGTGGATCATCCGCTTCGTGCGGTGAAGGCGCGGGCGGACGAGGTGCTCGGCTCGATGCGGCGGGATTTCGATCGGGCGTCCGCGCGGATGGGACGGCCAGAGTTACATTCAACAGGCACGTTCAAGTCTAATCGTGCGCCGCGGAATCCCCCACGAGGATATATCATGCGCGGACACTTGGCCCTCGTTGGTCTCGCTCTGATGGGCTCCCTCGTCCCGAGGGTGTCCTATTCCCAAGACAGTCAGATGGTCCGCGGTACAGTCTTGGACGATGCGACGGGTGAACCCGTGCCCGCAGCTCAGATCGTCCTCCGGCAGTCACGGGGCGGAGCCGTCGGCACCGCGTTCGCGGATTCGCTCGGGACATTCGAGTTTCAGGTGGCAGAGCCGGGCGATTACTTTCTTCGCGTCTCCAGAATCGGCTACCCGGCCACGGATTCCCCACCTTTCGATCTACGGCCCTCTGAAACCATTGAGGTCACGTTTCGAATCAGTGCCGAAGCCGTATTGCTTGCCCCACTGTCGGTCGATTTTCGTTCGCGCAGCCGGCTCGGACGGGACGAGTTTGCGAATCGGTGCGCGCAGTACGATGGGACGTGCTTCGATCCGGTCCACATAGCCCTTCTCGAGCCTATAGAAACAACGGACGTCTTTAGGACCGTCCCCGGACTGATTGTTGTGCCCGGCGATCCAATGCGGGGAATCATGGGAGGCCCCACGCAAGTGCACCGAATTGGTTCAGGGTGCCTTGCGATCTTCTTGGACTTCAATCCGATTCCGATCGCGTTCTCCAGAGGTCGAACCCTCATGACTCCGGGCGTTCAGGGATTTGGTAGCGCCGGTGGAGTTCGGACGATTATGGACGGCCTCTCCCTGGACATGGCGCTTCCCGTGAGGGCTGTGCGCGCCATCGAGGTCTACCGTGACTACGACGAGCTCCCGCAGGACTTGCTGGACGGTCCGCGTGGCTAGGCCATGCGACCACCGAACTTTCTTGGGCGGTGTAGCGCGGCAATCATCTGGACGACCAACGCATGGTAAGAAGGTCACATGGATAGGACTAGTGGAGTCGTACGGCCAAGCGATAGGCCCACCAAGAAACTCCGCTAGGACAGGAACGAGATCGCGCATCGTGGAATGCGTGAAGCGACGCCCCATGCCGAGCGCACTCTGATCCCTGCCGAACGCTCGAGCGACGAGAATGACCGCGAGGCAGTGGGGCGTGATCGAGGGGTGGAAGAGGGGATGGCTAAGCTCTACCCAGAGCGACGTCGGGCCATGGCTCGGAACGCGGCGAGGACTCGCTGGAGAGCAGCGGGTATTCGGGAGCAGCTCCTCGAGGGATCCGCAGGCTCACGCGTCATGAAGTTGATTCTCCGACATTCCATCGTTCGCTCGCTGCCGCGACCAAGCGGGCCCGGAATTGGGCGGGTGCGGGGCGTCGAGTGCGAGGAAGCGCTCGGCACTCGAGTGGATTGAGCGGGCGGGTCGCGCACATCTTCCAGCGTGAAACGCGTCCGCGCCTTTCTTGCGCTTCCGGCCCGCCCTAGATTCGTCCCCGAAAATCGAACGGGAGGGCGTGAAGAGGCTGACCCGCGCCCTCGCCTCCTCCGGGCGACCGAGTAGCCCCGACCTTTTCCCACGCCCAACGCAGGCGCCCGATGCCCGAAAGCACCCCTTCGTTCTTTCAACGCTTCGCGAATGTCCGCCGTGAGGAGGTTCCTTCCATCATCGCGGCCGGTCTCTTTTTCTTTTGCGTGCTCACCGCACTTCAGGTGATCCGGCCAGCGCGAGATGCGCTGGGGATGCAGCGAGGGATCGAGGAAATCCGCTGGCTCTTTCAGGGAACGCTCATCGTCACTCTTTTCGTGAATCCGGTTTTCAGCTTCCTAGTGAGCCGGTTCCGCCGGATGGCCTTCATTGCCGCAACGTACATCTTCTTCTCCGCGAGCCTCGTTGTCTTTTACGCGATTCTCGTGGGTGCGCCCGAGGCGATCGGGGAGAGGACTGGACAGGTCTTTTATGTCTGGTTCAGTGTCTTCAACCTCTTCGCGACGGCCGTCTTCTGGGCGCTGATGGCGGACCGGTTTTCTCTCGAGCAGAGCAAGCGCTTTTTTGCGGTGATCGCGGTGGGCGGGACGCTAGGCGCGATTTTCGGACCCTGGCTCGCGGGCCGTCTGGCTGAGCCGCTCGGGACGCCGAGCCTCCTCCTCATCTCCGCCGGATTCCTCCTCGCCGCGCTCTCTCAAGCCTTCGTCGTGGCCAAGCTCCAGCCCGTCTCTGGGAGCCAGGTCGCCGCCGCGTCGCCTGGGGCGCCGCCTTCGAGGCCCGAGGGGACGGTGATCGGAGGAAGCGCATGGGAAGGGTTCCGGGCCGTCTTCCAGTCGAAGTATCTGTTCGGGATCGCGGTCTTCGCCCTGCTCGCTTCCGTCATGGCGACCTTTATCTATTTCACGCGCCTCCGGATGGTCGAGGCACTGACCACGGACGTGGATGAACAGACGACGATTTTCGCGAATATCGACACCATCGCGCAGACGGCGACGCTCGTCGCGCAGGTGCTCATTACGGGCCACCTGATGAAGAGGCTGGGCGTCGCGATCACGCTCGCGGTCCTTCCGGCGGTTGCCCTTTTTGGCTTCGTCGGTCTCGCCGTATTCGGTTCGCTCGCGGCGCTCATCGCTTTCGACTCGAGCTTCCGAGCGGCTCAGCGCGGGATCATGCGGCCGGCTCGCGAAACGCTGTTCACCATCGTGAGCCGAGAGGACAAGTACAAATCGAAAGCCTTTATCGACACGGCGGTCTATCGGGGCGGGGACTCGGTGACGGCCTGGCTGGATGGCGTGATCGTCCGCGCTGGAATGGGTTTCTCGGCGCTCGCCTCGGTGGCGGTGCCCCTCGCGGTCGTCGGTATGGGGCTAGGCGTTTGGCTGGGGCGGGAGCAGAGTCGCCAGGCCACCGGGTCGGCCGAAGGGGAGGCGCCCGCGACCGCGGGCGCCTGAGGGCTGACGTCGATTTAAGGCCTGAGGTGCCGCGGTCCCGCGCCCCTCAGCCCGCCTTGTCGTCCGGGAGGATGACGGAAAAGAGAAGGCTGACGAGGGAGATGATGAGGCTCCCGAGGATCGCCGCTCCGAATCCGCTGACGGAGAGCGCGTCCACGATCGCGGCGGTGAGCATGAGCATCAGGGCGTTGATGACGATG
>JBBEBG010000008.1:48847-149835 GCA_040882465.1 Gemmatimonadota bacterium | reverse complement strand
TCGCGCCACCTTCACGGCGCACTATAACGTTCCAGCGTTGCCGAACCCTGAGTCTTGGCGCGGGCCGTGCTTTGCACGGCGCGTGACAAGGCGAAGGGTTGCAGTGGAGGGCCGTAAGGCCCGGAACCGGCACACGCGCAGTTATACGCCGGTTTCACTCCCGAGGACTGATCAAGCTGCTAAGAAATTCAGGCACCCCTTCCAAGTGCAACGTTCATTCAAGAAGGGTGCTCTCGACATCGCGCCGTTCGTGGAGGATTCGTACGATTTCTACTTCGTGCCCCGTGTACCGAAAAAAGAGGACGTGAGGGGGCACGGAAAAACTACGAACTCCTGCACGGATGTCAGGACGCAAGACTCCAATTTCTCCCACCGTGTCGGCGAGAAGTCGGCACTTCTCGCGGATTCGCACGATCATCTCGCCGGCAATCGTCGGTCCCGCCGCGTTCGCGATGTACTCCGCGATTTCCGATAGGTCTCGACGGGCAGAAGGCGAGAGATAAAGTTCTCTCAAGCCGCCTCAGATCGGCCCAGGGCCTTGAGAATGTCTCGGAACGCGTCGTCGGCTGAAATCTTGTCGCCAGAATTCAGCTCCTTGATACCCTGGCCAATGCTTTGACGCAGCGCCTTCAGCTTTGCGCGTCGCTCCTCCTCCTGATCCTGAAGCGTACGGACTGCAGCGCGCACAACCTCGCTTGCCGAACGATACTGTCCGGCCTCCACCAACTTGCTAATGTACTGCTCGAGCTCTGGCGTGAGCGAAACGTTCACGGCCGCCGCCTCCATGAAGGAAGTCCTACCTGCTACCCCTTCGAAGCTAAGCGTCGAAGGCTGCGATGTCAAAGATTGTTATTGCGCCCCTCCACTCCTCCCCGGTCTTCCAAACAAAGTCAGAAAAGTGAAACTGGCGTATAACGGCCACATTGTCGCACTAAGGCTCGTGAAACATCCCTCTTTCCGGGGATGGCCGAAGGCGGGTTCGCAAATGTGGCTTCGTGGCGAGTCATTCGGCAACGATATCCGATCGCTCCCCGTCCCTCCCGATCCCGGGAGCAGGAAGCCCGTCGATGCTTACGGCGTTCCACTTCCGGTGAGGTCCAGGTAAGCGGCTCCGGATCGGCGAGACCGTATTCCCCAGCCCCCTTTCGGTGAAGTTGTCCGACCCTTCGGTGCCAGGGTGATGGGGATAGTGTTGCTCTGCCGGCGAGGCCGACGCATAATTTCATCCCCAACCTCGAAGGAGGCACTCATGATACGTCGCCGTTTCGTCCTCGTCCTCGCTTGCGGCGTCCTGGCCGCGAGCGGGTGTAGCCAGACCATTGGTTCCGGCGGCTCCGCCACCCTGTCCTCGCAGGACCTGCCGGGAGAGGGGCCGCTCGGGCTTCCCTCGACGGCCGGCCTCGTCGTCTCCCAGTCGGAGATCGGCTCGGAGGTGGGCGCCTCGATCCTGCGGCGGGGCGGAAACGCCGTGGACGCCGCGATCGCCACGGCTTTCGCGATGGTGATCACGAACCCGTCCAACGCCAACCTCGGCGGCGGCGGCTTCATGATGGTCCAGCTACCCGACGGCCGGACCGAATCGATCGACTTCCGGGAGAAGGCGCCGCTCGCCGCCTCCGCCGACATGTACGTGGATCCCGCGACCGGCGGGTCTGCCTGGCAGTCGTCCGGGTACCGCGCGCCCGGCGTTCCGGGGACGGTCGCGGGGATGTACCTCGCGCACCAACGCCACGGGAGGCTCCCCTGGAGAGAACTGGTGATGCCGGCCGCCGAGCTCGCCGACGGTGTGGTGCTCCCGTCGCTCGCGAACGCGATCAACGGCCTGACCCAGGGCACCGGGCGGATGACCCAGTTTCCCTCCTCGATGCGCGCCTACGCCAAGCCCGATGGCTCGCCCTGGGGCGCGGACGAGACGATTCGCCTTCCGGACCTCGCCCGCAGCATGAGGGCGATCGCCGAGGGGGGGCAGGACGCCTTCTACCGTGGCTGGATCGCCGACAGCATCGCCGTGGACATGAGCCGGAACAACGGGCTCATCACCAGGGAGGACCTCGCCCGTTACGAGGCGGTGGTGCGGGCGCCCATCACCACGACGTACCGAGGGTATGAGCTCGCGATGATGGGACCGCCCAGCGGAGGCGGGGTGATCATCGCCGAGTCCCTGAACATCCTTGAGAACTTCGATCTCAAGGGCATGGGGCAGACCTCCCCGCAGGCCGTCCATCTCGTGATCGAGGCCATGCGGCGGGCTTTCCTCGACCGAGCGCGGCACCTGGGTGACCTGGACTTCGACCCCTCCATGCCGATCGCGCGCCTCACCTCCAAGGAATACGGGAGGCAGCTCGCCTCGGAGATCAACCGGAGCCTCGCGTCGAACAGCGCCGACCTCGGCTCGGACATCCTCTCGATGGCCATGGTTCCGGAGACCAATGAAACGACGCACTACTCGGTCATCGACGGGGACGGGATGGCCGTGTCCGTCACCTACACGCTCGAGGGCGGGTACGGCTCGGCCGTCGTCGCGTCGGGCACGGGCTTCATCCTCAACAACGAGATGGGAGACTTCAACCGGGTTCCGGGCCTGACCGACACCGGCGGCAGCGTGGGCACGCTGCCCAATCAGATCGCTCCCGAGAAGCGCATGCTCAGCTCGATGACGCCCACGATCGTGACGCGCGACGGCAGGGTGGTGCTGATCACCGGTTCGCCGGGCGGGCGCTCGATCCCCAGCACCGTGCTCGGCGTTGTCTTGGGGTTCATGGAATTCGAGCGGAACGGTCGCGAGGCCGTCGACGGACCGCGCATCAACCACCAGTGGATGCCCGACCGGGCGAGCGTGGAGGTCGACGCGACGCCTACGATCCCGCAGGCCACGATCGACGCCCTCACCGCCATGGGACACGAGGTGCGCCCAGGTGGAGGCGGTCAGGCCAACTCCATCTGGGTGGATGTCGGGTCGGGAATTCAGTACGGCGTGCCGGATTACCGGAACAGCTCGGCGAGCGCGGCGAGGCCGTAGCTCCGCGGGTTCGGACACAGCGGGCGCGGCTCGAGCCATCGTGATTCGGTGGCCCGGGCCGCGCCCGAGTGTTTTTGGAGGGGCGAAGGCGCCCCAGGCGCGCTCGGCCCACGCCATTCCTGCGTCGAAGAACCGGGAAAGGCTTTCGGCCGCCTGATTCAGCGACCCGTCATGCCCTGCTAACCTCGGCCATCCCGCGGTAGCTCGCGTATCGGCTCTGGGCGATTTCCCCCGCCTCCACCCGCTCGCGGACGGCGCAATCCGGCTCGTGCAGGTGGGAGCAGCCGCGGAAGCGGCACTCTGTCGCAGCCGCCGCGATCTCCGGAAACGCGGCAGAAAGGGACTCACGCGCCACATCCCAGAGCCGGACGTCCGAAAATCCCGGCGTGTCGGCGACCCATCCCCCCGAGGCGAGAGGAAGGAGGCGGGCGCTCACCGTCGTATGCCGCCCTCTTCCCCCCTTCGAGCCCACCTCCTGGGTCCGAAGCTCGAATCCGGGGTCGAGTGCGTTCAGGAGGCTGGACTTCCCGACTCCGGACGGCCCGATGATCGCTGAAACCCCACTCGACAGGAGAGTCCGGAGCGCGGGCAATCCTTCGTCCGCACTCGCCGACGTCAGGACGACCTCATACCCGATCGCCCGATAGAGGGGCGCCAGGGCCATCGCGCGCTCGCGCGCACCCGGGAGATCCACCTTGTTCAGGACGAGGGCCGGAGAGATCCCGCAACTCTCCGCAAGAGCGAGAAAGCGGTCCGCGACTTCGGCTTCGAGGGGCGGATCCTCCCCCGAAAGGACGACGAGGCAACGATCCAGGTTGCTGGCCACGACACGTGCGCCCCGGCCCCCGGGTCCGGCGCGCACCAGCTCGTTTTCGCGGGGGAGGACCTCTTCGATCGCCTGGCTCTCCGGGCCCGTCGTTCCGGACACGAGAACGTGGTCACCGGGAACCACGCGGTCGCCCGTCCGGCTCCCTCGGCGGACGCGGCCGCGCAGCACCGCTTCACCCTCCGTGCCATCTTCGAATCGGATCCGGTAACGGCCGCCCACGGCCTCGAGAACTGTCCCCGCCCGAAAAGACGAAGCGCCCCGCCCGCCCGCAGTCATTCCTGACGACCTGGGCGAGCGGGGCGCGACGCCTCACTCTTCCGCGGCGACCTGCTCGAGCTCAGGCGGCGAACGACTCCAGCGCCGAGCCCTTCTCGCCCTCGCGAAGGCGCCGGAGCGCCCGATCCCGGAGCTGGCGGATCCGTTCACGAGTGACGCCGAGCATGTTGCCGATCTCTTCGAGCGTGTGCTCGCGCTCGCCGTCGAGTCCGAAGTAGAGCCGGAGCACCTTCGCGTCCCGCGCCTCGAGTGTATCCAGCGCACCCGAGACCGCTTCCGTCAGGAGCCGCATCTCGACCTCCTGCTCGGGCTCGGCGGCCTCCTCGTTGATGAACCGCTCGACGAGCTGCGAGTCCTCGCTGTCCCCGATGGGGGCGTCGAGACGGATCTCCGCGGCATTCAGCGTTTGGAGCGATTCGATGAGCTCCGGAGTCAGGTCGGTCGCGGCGCTCAGCTCGTCCGGATTCGGGTCGCGCCCCAGCTCCTGCTTGAGGCGCTCCTTCTCACGGAAGATGCGCGCGAGATCCGAGGCCCGGTTGAGGGGCACCCGGACGGAGCGGCCATGATTCGCCAGCGCGGCGAGAATCGCCTGACGGATCCACCAGACCGCGTACGAGATGAACTTGACCCCCTGCTCGGGATCGAACTTCCTCGCCGCGGTCACGAGCCCTACGTTCCCTTCCTGGATCAGGTCCGTGAGGGAAACGCCCCGGTTCTGGTACTTTTTCGCGACGCTGATGACGAAGCGCAGATTCGCCCGGGCAAGCTCCTGCACCGCCTCTTCATCGCCCGCCTGCGCGAGGGCGCCGAGCTCCTTCTCCCGGGCAGGGGTAATGAGCTCGTGCCGGCTGACGTCACGAAGGTATTGGTCCAGGGCGGTCTGCTCATCCAGGGCGGAATCGAATCCACCCAGGGATCCCCTAGAGCGCCCCTTCCTCTTGCCCGCGGCGCGGCCGCTAGTCGCGGTGCTGGCCATCTTCATCTATCTCCGTAGAGGCTCCGGGGATCTGCAAATCCGCAGTCTCGTGAATACTCCTAACATCTCCACCAAGCGACTCGTACCCGCCACCGGGGCGCAAGGTCCACAGCCATGAAAGCTAGTCTGTTCCAACCCTTCTGTCCATCCGGACCGAACTCAGCCGGGCGACCGCCTTCCCCTGGTCGTCGCTGCGGTTCCCAGGGCGGCTTGCGGGCCTGGTAACCCGCCCATCCCCCCTTGTTCCGGAGCGGCCTTGCGCGTCGCCCTCATCCTGCCGCGAGGTAACCCAAGGCCTCTTCGGCCTCGATGGTGCGCGGGCCCACGGTGAAGATCCGGAGGACGCGCGCCGTTCGATAAAGCTCTTCCGCCATCCGGGGAAGATCGATGACTCCCCGGAGCCCTCCGCTCCGGAGGCGCTCCACGGCACCTCCCCGCCGTTCGACAAGCAGGTCGAGATCCAGCATTCGCGCCTTGGCTGGGTAGTCGAGCATCACCTCGCCGGCTTCGAGACCCAGTTCGTCCGCGATCCGGTCCTCGACCCCCCGGCGCACCGGCGAATCCTGCGAAAGCCAGTCGGGGAGGGCAATCCCTTCGAGCTCCGCGGCCGTCAGCTCGCACGCGCGCTTCGGAAGCCTGCGCGACCGGAGATTCGGGATCCAGCGCTCTCCTATCCGTCGAACCATCGGATTTCCGTTGGAGTAGGTCCGCTCCTGAATCCGGTAGAGAAGCTCCTCATCCGTCGGTCCGACCAGCTCGTCCCTCCCAAAAACCCCGAGGCGCACGGACTCGTCCACGATGCGCCGATATAGTGCAGTGGCAGCCCTTACCGCATGGTGCCAGTAAACATTTCGGAACATCTGGTACTTGGCGAAGAGAAGGGACTCGAGCGCGCTCACCGCCTTCTCCTGCACGCCGACTTCGATTCGGCCGGATTCCGGATCTCTGAGGAGCACAAATCCCTGCAAAAGTCGGTCCACATCCACTTCCCCGTAAGGAACGCCGCAGAACCGAGCATCGCGCCGGAGATACTCCATCTTGTCGAGGTCGAGACTTCCGCTGACGAGCCCTCCGAGGGGGTGGTCGCTCTCGCCCCGGATGAGTGCGTGAATCTGCCCGGGCGCCTCCCCTCCGAGAGGTGCGAGCGCCTCGGCGAGCTCCGCGGATCCGAAGAAGCGTTCGCTCACCGCCTCATGGCTCCCCGGAATTCGATCGGGCTCGAGCTCCTCCAGTGCATGCGAAAAGGCATAGTGCCCGATGTCGTGGAGAAGCGCGGCATAGGGGATGAGCCCGGCGCCCTTCCATGCCTCCGCGAGCCCCTCGTCACGCTCCCGGAGGAGGCGAAGCGCCGTCCCCGCGAGGTGGTAGACACCGAGGGCGTGGTCGAAACGCGTGTGCGTGGCGCCCGGATAAACAAGGTGCGCGAAACCGAGCTGGCGGATGTACCGGAGGCGCTGGAAGGCAGCAGTGTCCACGATCCCGATGGCGACGGGGTCGAGGCGAATCGTGTTCCAGAGAGGGTCGCGAACGGTTCGAAAGGTGGGTGACCCGGTCATCGCCCGAGAATGCGGCGAAGTCTCGGGCGGGGCAATAAAGAAAGGGGGGCCCCGGAACCGGGGACCCCCTCTCCTCGAATCGGCATTGGCGCGCCTTCCGCAGCCAGTGCGCTCGCGCTACTCAGGGAAGCGCGTAAGCCAGTAGCCCACTCCCTTGCTGCACGAGAACGTACTGCTTGCCGTCATGCACGAAGCCTGACATGCCATATTGGCTCGGCGCCGGAATGGGAATCGCACCCACCCGCTCGCCGGTCATCTTGTCGATCGCGAAAAGATGGGGCGTGTTGTCGCTCGTCGCCCCGGTCGCGAAGAGGAGCGTCTCCGTCACGATCATCGCCGCGTGCCCGTTCCGTCCGCGGTTCGGATTGAAGTTCAGCCCCTGAAGGAGCGGGTGGTCTCGGATCGCGGCCTGCTCCTCCTCGGTCGCGTCTCCGTGTGGAATCACCCAGCGATAGTCGCCCGTGTTCAGGTCGATCGCGCTGATGGTTCCGCGCGGCAGCTCGAAGATGAAGTCGTTCGGGAGCCCCGCGAAGGGGTTCTCGACCGCTGGTGCGTCCCCGCCCCCACGTCCACCCCGGCCACCTCCGCCGCCACCGCGGGCCCAGTCCACCACCGTCGTCCCCGACGCCTCCTCCCAGTCGCTCTCGATGCCAGGAGTCAGCAGGACGCTCCCGCAACCATTGTGCGCGGTGATGAAGATGACTCCCTCCACCGGGTCGGCCACGGCAGGTCCGGTGATGTTCACGCCCCCTGTGTCTCCCGGACAGAGCCTTGCGGGACCGAGCCCCTGCTCGTTCCCCTGGTGCACGGGAGGATTATAGAAGGGTGCGAGCTGGTTCGTCGCCCGCGCATATTCCAGCGCGAGCCGGCGAATCTCCGGCGTGTAGTTGATGAGCTGGTCTTCCGTCCTCCCCTGCAGGGCATAGGGAGACGGCTTGGTCGGGAAGGGCTGCGTCGCCGCGAGCTGCTCGCCCGGCACGTTCGACTGCGGGACCGGACGCTCCTCGATCGGCCAGATCGGTTCGCCCGTCTCCCGATTGAAGACATAGAGGAAGGCCTGCTTCGTCGCCTGTGCGACGATCGGCACCCGCTCGCCGCCGATCGTCACGTCCATGAGGACGGGCGCCGTCGGCGTGTCGTAGTTCCAGACGTCATGGTGCACCATCTGGAAATGCCAACGGCGTTCACCCGTCTGCACGTCGAGCGCGATCAGGCTGTTCCCGTAGAGGTTGTCGCCGGGACGGAAGCCGCCGTAGAAGTCGAGCACCCCGCCCTTCGTGGCGATGTAGACGAGCCCCAGCTCGGGATCGGAGGCCATCGGGGCCCAGGATCCGATGTTCCCCGACCAATACCAGGCATCGTTCTCCCAGGTCTCGTGCCCGAATTCACCCGGGCGCGGGATCACATGGAACTTCCACTTGAGGTCTCCCGTCCGTGCATCGTACGCGACGATGTCGCCCGGGATGTTCTCCATGCGGGTCTGGTTGTATCCCTGCTCGTGGGAGGTCCCGACGATCACGACGTCGTTCACGACGATCGGGGGCGACGACGCCGTTGCATATCCAATCGAAAGCGGGATGCCCTGGTTCGGATCCCACTCCTGGTTTAGATCCTCCCAGGGTCCCCACCCCTCCGCCTGGTCGCGGAGCACGTCCACGACGCCGGTCTGAGCGAAGCCGGGGAGGTCTACTCCCTCGCCCCAGTTCTCGAGCGGCTGTCCCGTTCGCGCGTCGAGCGCGTAAAGGAAGCGGGCGGGCGTGACCATGTAGATGATCGGCCGACCGTCGATCTCCGCGTAGGAGACACCCTTCCCGTAAGCGGCCCGCATCGAGTACTCCCACCGCCAGGTATCTGGCTCCCGGAAGCTCCAAATCGTCGCCCCGGTGCTTGCGTCGATCGCGATCACGTTCCTGCGGTAGCCGGCCACGGTATAGAGGACACCGTCCACGTAGCTCGGCGTCGCGCGCATCACCCCCTGGCCTTCACCGAAGCTCCCGCCGTTCCATTCCCAGGCGAGCTCGAGGGTATTGAAGTTCTCCGCGGTGATCTGATCGGCCGGGAGATAGCGTGTATGCCAGGAGTCCCCTCCCAGGTAGCGCCATTCCCCGTTCTCCGTCCCCGGTCCTTGCGCGGACGCAACGCTCGGAGTCGCGACGAGTGCCGCGACGGCCAGGGCGAGCCAGGCGCCGGCGAGTACCGGGCCCAGGCTCTGCATTTGTCGTCTCATCTACTCTTTCTCCGGGTCAAGACCTACTGAGACAAAACTCGCTATTCCAATACGGTCGCGTCCTTGGATAAGCGATTCACGGTACGTCACTCGCGTCGGCCGTGCAACCACCCTGCGGAGGCGCACCCCCTTTCAGCCGGGGGGAGGATCGAAGGCCCCCTCCGGAACCGATGTTTCAACCCTCAAATGTGGGAAATGGATCCGTGGCACGCCGTCCACCCTGCGGTTCACCGCCAGCCGGATCGGACCGTACTGCGTCCAGTCCGTCCAGTCGGAGGGCGCAGGGTCGGCTTCGGCGTTCGGGAAATGATGCCAACGCTCCATCAGGCCGGTCTCCGGGTTGACGAAGGCGAGGTACCGATTCTGCGGGGTGAGGCCGGTCCCATCGTCGAAAGCGAGCTCGACGACCTCCCAGTTGCGCCCAGCCTCGTCCGATTGTTCGCCCATGTACCGGATCTGGACGCCCGGATCGGCCCACTTGTACGGCATGATGAGCCAGTAGGAATCGTTGATGTGGGCACGGTAGGCGGAGGTGAGCCGGTCCTGGGCTTCCTGGCCGGTCTGCTCCACGCCGTCGAGCCAGACTCTCCCCGCCGCGACGTCGTTGCTGTTGAAGAGGGCGACGAGGTTCTGGCCCTGCGTCTGTACTTCGTACCGGACTTGCCCCTCCCACCGGTCCCATCGATGGTGACGCACGGTTTGGCCGATCGCCCAATCGAACTCGAGGTATCGAGCTTCCTCCCACCCGTTGTCCGGAGCCATCTCTGACATCATGCGTGTGTAGATCCGGGCGACGTCCGGATCGGAGAATGCGGCACTGTAGTCCGGGCCCGAGGAGCAGCCCGCGGAAAGCACCCACAGACACGCTGCGACCGCCGTTCGATTGCCCATCTTGAAAAACCCCCCTCAATGGTGAATGCCACCGCGCCCGGCACGCGCGTATAATGTAGGTGTAGAGGCATTCACACGAAAACGGAATTGTGCCGGAACCGGCCTCGCCGGCTCCAGACCCCGAGAGGGCGACTCCCGTGACCCCTCCTCCCGCGACGCCGCAGGTGGAATTCCGGCGTGAGTTAAACCGGCCCGACGGCCAGGTCAATCTCGCGCGGGCCGCCTTGCTCATCGCTAGCGAGGCCTATCCACAGCTTCATGTCAATTCCTACCTGACGCGCCTCGACCAGCTGGCCGAGGAAGTCCGGGACCGGCTCGCCGACGAAAGCGCCCCCCTCGTCCTCCTCGAGGAGATGGGAAGGACCCTTTACGAGAGGCACGGATTCCGCGGCAACCGCGACGAGTATTACGACCCGAGGAACTCCTTCCTCTCGGATGTCCTGGATCGGCGGACCGGGATTCCGCTGACCCTCGGGATCGTCTATCTCGAGGTTGGCTGGCGACTCGGACTTCCCCTAGAAGGGGTGAACTTTCCCGGTCACTTCCTCGTGCGTTTCGCGGGTGAAGAAGTCCGGCTCCTCGTGGACCCGTTCGACGAGGGACGCGTGCGCTTCGAAGACGAAGCCCAGGCGCTCCTGGACCGAGGTTACGGCGGGCTGATCCGCGTCCGCCCCGAGTTCTTGAAGGCCGCCGGCCGCCGTGCCATGCTCGTCCGCCTTCTCACCAACCTCAGAGGCGTCTACCTCGGACAGGAGGATTACCCTCGCGCGCTGGCGGTCGTGGATCATATTCTCGCGATCCACCCCATGGCTCCGGGAGAGTTGCGGACTCGTGGAACGCTCCTGGCGCGGATGGGACGAGCCGACGAAGCGCTTCAGGAGCTCGAACGTTATCTCGACTCCACGCCCGGCGGTCCCGACGTGGCGCGCATCCGCGCCCTCGTAGAGGAGTTGCGCGGGGCCGGAAGGGAGAAGGAGGAGCGATGACGGCGAGCGCGGGATCCGGCCTTCCCAAGGACGACGCGAAGCAGGGCGGGCACATCGCCGCCGGGTACCGCTCGGCCATAGAGGGCGCCGCAGTCGTGGACCGTTCGGACCGGCGTTACGTCATCGTTTCGGGGCGGGCCCCCGCTCGTATGCTGGCCGGTCTTTTCTCCGGAAGCCTCCCCCCCGACCTCGGCGAGCCCAGCGCGTCAGGCCGACGTGGCCGGATGCCCTATTCCGCGCTTCTGACCCCCAAGGGGAAGATCGTCGCGGATCTCCGAATCGCCCGTCTCGGCAATGGAGAGGAGGGACCCTTCCTCATCGAGCTTCCGTCGGCCGGATACAAAGCCGCCCTCGAACGGATGCAGCAATACCTTCCGCCTCGATTCGCCCGCCTGGAGGAGCCGGGGGAGCCGATCGGCCTCCTCACCGTGATCGGTCCCCGGGCGCCCGAGCTGCTCAAGGCGGCGATCATGGAGCTCCCGGACCCGCGGCTTTCCCTCGCCGAGCTCGACGAGGGAGAGGAGGTCGTCCTCGAGGGCGCCGCAGCGGTCCCCACGAGGATCGTCCGGACGGGGGATGTAACGCCGCCGGCCTGGGATGTGATCGCGCCCCTCCCCGTGGTGCATGGGGTCCAGGAGCGTCTCGGCGCCCTCGACGCTGTCATCGCGCCCTTCGAGCTCTGGGAGACGCTTCGGATCGAGCGCGGGCGTCCGGCCTTCGGACTGGAGCTCGATGAGGACGTCCTACCTCCCGAAGCCGGAATCGAGGACCGCGCGATCGACTACCGGAAGGGGTGTTTTACGGGACAGGAGTTTATCGTGCGCATCCGCGACCGCGGCAAGGTGAATCGTCACCTCCGCGGAGCCCTCCTCGGGGATGCCACGCCTCCCGCGTTTGGAACCTCCCTCTTCCTCCCGGATCGTGAAGCCCCGGTCGGCGAGACGCGAAGCGCCGTACGTTCGCCCCGGTTCGGCCAGTCCATCGTCCTCGCCTACGTGCGCCGGGAAATCGAACCTCCGACCCACCTTCGATTGGGAACGAGGGAGGGTCCGGAGGCAAAGCTCCGGACAATCGACCTGAACGGTTGGGTGCTGGTGGAGGGAGACGCGGCTCCAATAGCTTAGGGGATGGCGCCGGCCCGCGAAGCATCCGAGATCCTCCTCCGCCTCCGCAGGCTCCTTGCGGGGCCCGACGAAGCCGCACTGTCGGCTGCCCTCGAAGAGCTTCCCGCGCACCAGCTTCACGACCTCTGGTTCGAGCTTTCGTCGGAGGAGGGGGAACGCGCCCTCCGTCACCTCTCTCCCGAACGCGCGGCCCAGGTCGTCTCCAACCTCTCCGAGGAGGATCAGCCGGAGCTGATCCAGTCGCTATCGGCCCCGGCGCTCGCCGAGGTGCTCGAGGAGCTGAGCCCGGACGACCTGGCCGACACCCTCCAGGCGCTGGAGGCGAGCAACCCCGCACATGCGAGCGAGGTGCGGTCGCTCCTCGAGCCGGCGACCCTCGCGGTTGCCGACGCGCTCGTGCGTTACGACGAGGAGGTCGCCGGCGGTCTCATGACCCCGGACTTCGTCTCGGTCCAGGCCTCGATGAGCGTCGAGCAGGTACTCGAGTTCCTCCGGCGCGCGCACCCGGACGCGGAGACGATCTACTACATCTACGTCGTGGACGACCGGTCGAGGCTGCAAGGCGTCCTCTCGCTCCGCGACCTGATCGTAGCGCCGCCCGCCGCCAAGGTCTCGGAGATCATGCGCCCTCAGGTCGTGAGCATCCCCGCGCACACGGACCAGGAAGAGGTCGCGCGCGCGATGTCCGACTATGACTTCTCCGTTCTTCCCGTCGTGGACGACGGCGGGGTCCTCGTGGGAATCGTGACGGTTGACGACGTCCTCGACGTCGTGGAAGAGGAGGCGACCGAGGACATCCACAGAATGGGTGGCGCGCCGATCGACATCGACTATGTCCGCGCGAATCCCTTGCTCCTCGCCTGGAAGCGAGCATCCTGGCTCGTCCTCCTCGTCGTTTCGATGACACTTACCTTCCACGTCATCGAAACCTACGAAGTGCTCCTTCAGGAAGTCGTGATCCTGGCCGCCTTCATTCCTCTCCTGATCGGAACCGGCGGAAACGTCGGATCGCAGGTCGCGACGCTCGTCGTCCGAGCCCTCGCGACGCGCGAGCTGGAGCTCAAGGACTATCTGAAGATCTTCGTGAAAGAGACCGGGACCGGGCTCCTCCTGGGGCTCGCTTTCGGGACTTTCATGACCGGGTACGTCCTGATCCTCCGGCCGGAAGCCGATCCTCGGATCGCGTTGGCGCTCGGCATCACGATGGTCCTCATCGCCCTTACGGCGAATCTCGTCGGCGCGTCCATGCCCTTCCTCTTTCGCCGCCTCGGAATAGATCCGGCGCTGACCTCCTCGCCGGGAATCACCACGGTGATGGACGTCGTGGGGCTCCTCATCTATTTCCGGGTGGTGATCTGGATCCTGGGTCCGCTGACGGGTGACCCGGGCGCCATCGGGGCGCCTCTTCCCTGATCGTCGAGCCGTTCCAGCCTCATGGCGGCAAGCGGAACGGAGCGCAGGGTGAGTGCGGAGCCTCGATCCGGCATCCATCGAAGGGAGGGCGGCGACCGATGCGCGTCGAAGTGGAGGTCACCATTCGGGCCCCGGGGGCGAGGGTCTGGCAACTCGTCACTGACATCCCAAACTCGGTCCGCACGATTTCGGGAATCCAAAAGGTGGAGGTCCTCGAACGGCCCCCGACCGGGATCCTGGGGTTGAAGTGGCGAGAAACCCGGACGCTCTTCGGAAAAACGGCGACCGAAGTCATGTGGATCACCGGTGTCGAAGAGGGCTCGTCGTATGAGACCGAAGCGCGGAGCCACGGATCCGTATATCGGAGCGAGATCCGTGTCAGCGAAGTGGGGGACCGGACGCGGCTCCGGATGGTCTTCGAGGCCGAGGCGCTGACATTCGGTGCGCGGGTATTTTCCGTCCTCCTGGCGTTCATGATCAAGGGCGCTACGAAAAAGGCGCTCCTCCAGGATCTCATGGACGTGAAGGCTGTTGCGGAAGGGGGAGAGACCCAGGGGTCAACGAGTTGAGGAGTTGAACTCGATCTGGCGCCCGGGTCGCGCGGAACGCTTCGCGGCGAGCGCATTGGCACGCGCGTGGTAGCGCACATCCTCCCGGGGCACGTCGGGCACCGTCTCGAAATCCCTCACGCCCGGTACGGTCTCCAAGTCCGTCCGACGCAAACCGCTCCTGGAGCCGGCTGATGGCACGCTCGCGGCGATGAAAGTCCTCCTATTCGGAGCGACCGGAATGATCGGGGCGGGAGTCCTCATCGAATGCCTGGAGGATCCCCGCGTCGAATCCCTCCTCGCGGTCGGACGGTCGCCCTGCGGGAGGACTCATCCGAAGTTTCACGAGCTACTGCGCACCGATTTCCTCGACTTTGGGGACGCGACGGACGCCCTAGCGGGCATGGACGCCTGCTTCTTCTGTTTGGGCGTTTCCTCCGCCGGGCTCGACGAGGCGGCGTATCGCCGCGCCACCTTCGACCTGACGATCGCGGCGGGTGAGGCCCTCGCCCGTGTGAACCCGGGAATGACTTTCTGCTACGTCTCCGGGGAAGGCGCGGACAGCACGGAGCGAGGACGGACGATGTGGGCGCGCGTGAAGGGGAAGACGGAGAACCGCCTCCTCGAACTCACGCTAGACTGCTACATCTTCCGGCCGGGCTTCGTTCAACCGTTGCGGGGGGTGCGATCGAAGACCTCGCTCTACCGAACCTTTTACGCGGTCTCGAGCCCCCTCTTTCCAATCCTCAGGCGCGTGGCCCCGAGCCACGTCACGACCACGCAGAACGTGGGGCGCGCGATGATTCGGGTCGCGGACGCCGGCCACTCGAAGCGCGTCCTGGAAAACCGCGACATCGATCTTTTGGCCTTCGTGGACTGAACGTCCGGGCGAGGCGCTCCGGAAGCACGACAGTACCCGACCGCAGCGGTTTCTCGCCGGGTTGCGGTCAGGCGGGGTGAACCTGCACACTCCAAGTAGTTGGCCGGTTCGGCTGGCGACTCACTCCAGACTGTCAGGAGGGCCCATGTCCGTCGCGAGAGTCACCGAAATCAAGACATCCTCGAAGAAGGGCTTCGACGACGCGGTGCGCGTGGGAATCGCGCGCGCCAACAAGACGCTCGAGAACGTGAAAGGAGCCTGGATCGCGGATCAGGAGGTCGTGGTGGAGGGCGGAAAGATTGTCGAGTACCGCGTCCTGATGAAGGTGACCTTCATCCTGAAGTGACCCGGGAAGCGGGGAGAGCCGCGCGCAGGCGGGCGCCTGACGTTGGCGCGGGCTAGAAACGACCGCCGGCGGATGGCACACCGGATACAGAACGACAACATCGTCGTCTCCTACGTCACGCTCCGGCGCGTGCTCGGAGTCCTCGGCGTCTCGCTCCCTCTCGTCCTCGCTTTCTGGGGCGTCGCCGAGACACGCACCTGGGACGTGCTCCCTTCGATCAGCGACTACTCCTCCCTTCGCGCACGGGACGCGCTCGTGGGAATCCTCTTCGCGATCGCCTGTTTTCTCTTTGCATACCGGGGATACGACAGGAGGGACGATATCGCGGGCGACCTGGGGAGTGTCTTCGCGCTCGGGGTCGCGCTTTTCTCGAATCGCGGGGGCCCCCTGGAAGGGGCGATCCACTTCGCGTCCGCCTCCGCTCTCTTCCTCGTCCTCGCCTACTTCTCCTTCTTCCTCTTCACGCGCTCGAACGGAAGCGTGACTCCGATGAAGGAGGTGCGAAACCCGGTCTACCGGGGGTGCGCGGTCACCATGGTGGCGTGCATCGTCCTGATCGGGATCTACTCCGTTTTCCTCCGCGAGAGTTGGCTTTCGTTCCTGCGCCCCGTCTTCTGGCTCGAGGCACTCGCCCTCTGGGCCTTCGGCGCATCGTGGTTCGTGAAGGGAGAAACGATCCTGCAGGACCGCGGGAATTAACCCTCGGGCCGCATCACCCTGTAGGCGCGCTTCCAGTCGTTCCGGAGAAACCCCGGGATGCACCAGAGGATGCAGAGGGGTTCGATCGCCCGTGCGGCAACGGCACTTCCCAGATCCTCCACTTCCCAACCGAAGGCGTCGAGAATATCCCCGACTTCCGCTTTCGCCGGGCCGTCGTTTCCGCAGATGAACATCGTCGGCTTTCCGCCGGGAAGGGCCGGATGCACCATCAGCGCGCTTCCCACGCACGAAAATGCCTTCACGAATCGGGCGTCGGGCGCGAGGCGCTGGAGCCGCTCCATGAGCGAATCCTCCAGCGTAGTGAAAAATTTTAGAACGCCGTCTTCCGGGGGCACAGGAGCGATCGGATTCGTCGTGTCGATCACCGTCTTCCCGGCGAGTGCTTCCGGCGGCGCTTTGCGCACCGCCTCTTCCGCCGCTTCTCCCTTGACCGCCAGGACGACGAGGTCCCCCCACACCGCCGCATCACCGGGCATCCCCGTCGAGGCGCGGCTCCCCGCTTCGCGGCGCCACTCCTCGAGCTTTTCGGGGGAGCGCGACGCGAGCATGACGGCGTGGCCGAGATCGAGAAATCCCTTCGCGAGAGCGTGCCCTACGGGACCGGAGCCGAGAATGCCGACCTTCATTCGGAAGAACTCGCTTCAGGAGGAGACCCAGCGCTCCGCCCGCTCCGCTTCGCCGGAATCCAAGAGGGTGCGGAGTCTGTCGTGGACGGTGCCAGACAAAAATGAGCTCGAACCAGAGTCGAGGGCGAGCCGAAAATATACGGGCGCCACGAACGCCCGCGAACCCCCCGGAAGCCGCCTCTCCCCTCGACCTGAAGCGCGTCGCCGGTCGACATGAGACCTTCCCCATAGGCCCCCGCTCGGGCGCACCCGCCCGGCGGGGACGGGGCCGCCACCCGGAGCAGCTCGGGGGAAAATACTCCTCAGAAGAGGCCCCATACGGGGGGGAAGGTCCCCAAGACCCCAAGGCCGATCAGCACAAAAACCGCGGGAGCGACGCGACCGGGCTCCACTTCGCGATTCCTCCAGCGCGCGTGCAGGAAAACCCACGCGATCAGCCAGAGGGCGACGGCAATCGTGGTTCGCCCCGACACGCCGCCCGCGGGCCCGTAGAGCGTCGGCGCGACGAAGATCCCGGCCTCGTTGAGGAGCACCACGAGTCCCATCGCAAAAGCGCCGATACCGGCGGCCAGGAATGCAGCCCAGACCGCTCCATTGGGTCCGGCGCCGTCAGCTGTAGACTTCTCCTCATACACGATGGTCATGGGAGTCCTCTCCGGTCAGAGTCATTGTTATTGAAGGGGGGCGACCTTGTTGACGAAGACGCCGAGGAGCGCCATGCAGGCCACCAGCGCGAGACAGATGGCCAGACCGGCCATCGTTGTGTTGCGCACCCCTGCGTCGTTCCAGAGTCGTCCCCGGTAGCGGGTGACCACGAAGGCCATCGCCGTCGCGAGAATGGCCGCAATCCAAGGAATGTGCTCCTTGCTCTCCATCGCGAAGGAGTGGAGCCAGGCCGTGCTCGGATCGGATTGGATGAGGGACCGCGGAAAGTCGGTGAGAATGGTGGTGCCTTCGGGCGGCGTCGCGCGGTAGGGGGGAAAGACGATATAGGTCCCTGCCAGCACGGTGAGCCAGAGCATTGCGGCGGAAGTCACGCTCAGCGCCCCGAGCGCCCGAGCGGGACCGGCCAGGTCGCCCCACGTCCGGCCGGGTCGGAAGGCAACCACGAGGACCAGTGCCCCGAAGAGAGTCATCATGGCGCCGCCCCCCAGTGCAATTCCATGCAACATCGTCCAGATGCTTCGGTCCGTAAAAAGCGCCATGTGACCCCCACGGTAGCGGTTTCGAAACAGTGATCACCGTCCCTCGCTGGCGGCCTCCGCGCCTCGCATCACCCCCGGGGATCGCTGGAACGGCCCCGCCGCGGAGGAGCTCTAGCCGCATCCAGCCTCAGGGCGAAACGACGGCGCGCGCCCAGTCCCACCCCTCGAGCCCCCGCTCGTTCACGGCCTTCACGGCGACCTCCGAGCCGGGGACGACGCTGTCGAGAGCGAGGGAGGCTCGTCCCCCCGCGCCTTCTGCCCCGGCCGCGACTTCCCGCTCCCGGACCGCTCCCGAGGGCGAAGTCACGCGAATCCGGTAGGCCCGTACGCCGCTCTCCCGTGCGGTATCCCAGGAGGCCACGGTGGATCCTCCGGCCCCCGATGCCCATTCCACGCCGGTCAGCCTCGACGGGCTCGAAGCCAGGAGTGCGAGGGTCGCGATCGTGACGCGGCTCACCTCCGCCACGAGCCGCTGGTTCACGGTCTCGAGTCGGTCCGTCGGCTGGTGATAATGCGGATTTCCCAGGACCGGGTACGAGCCGATCCCACCCACGATGTCCCCGTAAGCCTCGTAATACGCGGCGGCGTCGGTGGATTGGTAATAGTGCGAATCGAAGGTGATGAGCTCGGAGAAGAGGAAGGCCGCCGCGTGCTGGATGTCGCGGATGCCGGCGTTCGAATACCGGATCGTGTTGTCGAGGCGGTGGTCGTTCGTCCACCCGATCATGTCGTTATTGAGCGCGCCGGCGATGATCTTCCCCTCCTCTACCGCTCGCCGGACGTACTCCCGGCTCCCCAGGAGCCCTGCCTCTTCCCCGGTAAAGAAGCCGAGCTCGATCGTGGCGGCCTGCGGGTGGTCGCGGAGGACACGGGCCGCTTCGAGAAGTGCGGAAGACCCCGAGGAGTTGTCGTCTGCGCCGGGACCAGGCTCGACCGAGTCGAAGTGGCTGCTCGCGACGTAGACGAGGTGGGGATCCACCGTCCCCGGGATTCGGGCGATCACATTGGCGGACCGGATTCCGGGGCGCGGCTCGAACCACTGAAGCTCGGGTTCGTACCCCCATTCTCGGAGCTGCGCCTCGAGGTAGGCGATCGCGAGCGCGTTCCCAGGCTGAGTGATGTGCTTGGAGCCCGTCCCGTAGAGGGAGCGGGCGTACTGGTAGATTCGCTCGACGGAGACTCCCTCCACGATTCCGGCGACTTCACCGGCGATGGGCGCGAAGCTTCGTTCCCCCCGCGCCCGCAGGTCGCGTTCGCCTGCGAGGTTCGTCTCGAGCCGCGCGCGGAGCTCGTCCGCCCCGACGGTGCGGTCCAGGTGCAGGAGATAGACCCCGCGCTCGGGCGAAATCGTATCTCCGTCCCGGTCGGCGACCACGAGGATCCCCGTGCCCCCCGGCACGATCTGCCACTCGTACTCCGAGGAAATGGTTCGGACCGTGTTGTTGTGGAAGAGCTTCGTCGCACGACCGGTCTCGACATCGTACAGATAAGAGCGGCGGTGTCGCCCCTCTCCCTTCGCCGCAAAGACCGTTTCGTCATCGAGGAAACGCGGGGCGAGGTCATGCTGGATCTCGTTGGTAACCTGGCGTGCCGCTCCTCCATTCACGGGTGCCACGACGATCTCCCAGTCGTCCCAAGGGCGCGCCTGGAAGGCCACCCGGGTGCCCGAGGGCGAGAGCGCGGGCGCAGCGAGGGGCACGGGCGCACGGAAGACCTCCGACGGTGCCCCGGCTCCGGACTCCGCGAGCGAAAGCACCTCCACCGTGTAATCCGACCCTTCGCGGCCGAGGAAAACGAGGGAGCGCCCGTCCGCGGAGAGGGAAGGAGCGGAGCGACGTGGATATCCCGTCATCCTCCCCGACTCGAGATCGAGGACGACGGTCGAGGAAAGAGCGGCCTGCCCCGTGCCCTCCGTTTGGGTGAACACGAGCGTCTCCCCCCCCGGAACGGGGAGAACCCCGGACTTCCCTCCTTCCCCCGTGTCGAGAACCGCGAGGTCGCCCCCCGGCGCAATCCTGAGGATGTCCGTGGCGGGACCCGTCGCGTCCTGGCTGGCCAGCACGTAGAGCACGTCCGTCTCGGGCGCCCCGGTCAGGACGCCGACCGTCGAATTGGATCCGATCCGCGGGATCCACCCCCCGCGCAGGTCGATGGTCTCGTCCGAACCGGAGGGGAGGGCCCGCACGCGGATCTGCCGATCGACGACCGGCGTCGCGACGGTGAGGTAGGCCACCGCGCGGGGGCCAACGAAGGAAGCGCCGACTCCGGGAAGGCTTGCGATGGTCGCTCCCTCGGACTCGAGGTCCACGACTCGGGTGACTCCCCGCCCCCCCTCGGAGGTCTCGTAAAGCGCGTAACGCCCCGTGGAAGACACGCGCAGGCCGGCCCGCCCATCGGGAGCGAGCTCGTCCACGGCGTACCACTCACCGGTGAGGAGGGCGATCTCCTCGACGCGCATGCCGCCCTCCGGGCCGTTCAAGACGGCGAGGTAACCTTCGAGCGCCTCGACGTAGTCTCCCCGATCCCATGCGAAGTACGCCTCCTGGAGGCGGAGGTCCGACGGGAGGGGCGGAAGCTGAGCGGCGGCGGTGAATGGAACGGAGAGCGCGACGAAGGCGGGGAGCCACCGGGTCATGTTTTTCCTCTCGTGGTCAGGAGACGGTCCACGATTCTCCGCCCGTGCATCCGTCCGTTTTCGATGAAGATTCGATTCGCATCGTACCCTGCCGCGAGGACACCGGCCACAAAAAGGCCGGGGACAGGGGTTTCCATCGTCTCCGGATCGTGGGACGGAACCCCGGTCTGGACGTCGATCGAAACGCCCAGCGACCGGAGCAGCCCATGGTCAGGCTTCCAACCGGTGAGTGCGAGGACCCAGTCGTTCGGGATCGGTCGCGTCGCACCGCCCTCCTCGCTCCGCACCACGACCACATCTGGCCGGATCTCCTCGATCCGGTGCCGCCAGAGGACCTCGACCTCCCCTGCCGAAATTCGATTCCGAATGTCGGGAAGGAGCCAGGGCTTCACGCCGGGGTCCAGTTCCGAGCCGAAGTGGACGAGAGTGACTCGCGCGCCGACCCGGAAGAGCTCCAGCGAGGCCTCGACCGCCGAATTCCCGCCCCCCACGACGACGACATCCTGATTCCAGTAAGGGTGGGCTTCCCGATAATAGTGGGAAACCTTCGGAAGTTCTTCCCCCGGGATGCAGAGGAAGTTCGGCTCGTGGAAGCCCCCGGTCGCGATGACGACCACCCGCGCTCGCCACTCCAACTTCCTGTCGGCCCGGGTTGTCGTGAGGCGAAATCCGCCTTCTTCCGCATGTACCGACTCGACCGAATGATACTGACGCACGTCCAGGTGGAAGTAGCGGGCCACGCCCCGGAAATAGGCGAGCGCCTCCTGGCGCGTCGGATTCGGACGCGAGCAGGTAAACGGGAGTCCTCCCACCTCGAGCTTCTCCGCCGTCGAAAAAAAACTCATGTAGGGAGGGTACCCGATGAGCGCGGCACAGAGGGGACCTCGGTCGAAGAGAACCGCGGCACGCCCTGATTCGCGGGCCGCCGCGCCGACTGCGAGGCCGCACGGGCCGGCGCCGACCACGGCAATTTCCACGGCCTGGTCGTTCATGGCGCGCTCCGGGAGCAGCCGAGCTGGCTTCCTGGACCATTCATCCCGGGATGGTATAGAGAGGCGGCGGGAATGGCCATTGCTCGGGGTGGAGAGATCCCCCACCCTTTCCGCATGGGCACCATCGAATCCGAAGCGAGAAAGGCGCTGAACCGCCTGCGACGGTCGGTCGAAAAGAGCCGCCGGGAGCTGCACGCGCTCGTCGGCGCAATCCGGAGCGCGGAGGGGGACGACTTTCCGGCAACGGATTACGCGGGCGCCGAAGCGCGTATCGAGGAGATCCTCGCGTTCCTCGAGGAGGAGGGACAGCGGCTCGAGGCGAAGATCCTCCTGGCGGGTGGACTCGAGCCCGGCAGGGTTCGCCGATCGTCGTCCTGAGCGACCGGGGAAGGCCGTGACCCGCGCTTCCCTCGCCGAGTGCCGTGTCTCGCTCCGTGGGGAACTCGAGCGGGAGATCGGGAAGGGCGCCGGCCGTCCTTGGACCGACGAAGCCTTCAACGAGCTGGCGCTCGCGATCTTCCGATACCAGGTGGACGCGAATCCGGTCTACGGGACCTTCGTCCGCAACCGGGGCATCGACCCCGCCGCACTCGAGGATTGGCGTGGGATTCCCGCCGTCCCGAGCCGGGCCTTCAAGGAAGTCCCGCTCGTGTGCGCCGGGTCGGAGCCGCCCGAAGCCATCTTCCGGACGAGCGGGACAACCCAGGGCGCGGAGGCACGAGGCGAGCACCGGGTCCGCGACCTCTCCCTCTACCGTGCATCGCTCCTCGCGACCGCGACGGTGTATCTCCGCCCCGACCCGGAGACTCCCGAGCCGGTTCGCGTTCTCGCGCTCCTCCCGTCGCCGGCGGATCGGCCCGACTCCTCGCTCTCCGCGATGGTCGGCGCGATCGCCGAGGCGTGGGGCGACGCCGAGGGGGCTTTTTTCGCGGACGCCGATTGGGAGCTGCGATCCGAGAGATTCAGAGAGGCGCTCGCAGGGGCGGCGGCGGACGGCACTCCCGTCCTCCTTGCGGGAACGGCCTTCGCCTTCGTCCACTGGCTCGACCGGAGCGGCGGCGGCCCGAGCTTCGTTCTCCCCGAGGGATCGGTTCTCCTGGAGACCGGAGGCTTCAAGGGGCGAGCTCGCCGGGTATCGAGAGAGGAGTTGTATGGGTGGCTTCAGGAGCGGCTCGGCCTCCCCTTGTCGCGGATGGTGAGCGAATATGGGATGACGGAGATGCTCTCGCAGTTCTACGAACCGGTGCTTCGCGACGACCGGGCCCACCGGCTCGCCAACCGTTGGCACGTCGGCCCCCCCTGGGTGCGGACCCGGGTGCTCGACCCCTCGACGCTCGAACCGGTCGCCCGCGGAGAACCCGGGCTCCTTTCGCATCTCGACCTCGCCAATCTGGATTCGGTCACCGCCATCCTGACAGAAGATCTGGGCGTGACGACAGAGGGCGGTTTTCGACTGCGCGGACGGATCGTGGGGTCCGAGCCGCGTGGCTGCTCCCTCTCCATGGAAGATCTCCTCCTGGCCCGAGGGGGAGGCCCTTGAACGCGCTCGCACCGGAGACCCGCGCGGAAACGCTCCTCCGCGCCCTGCGCGACGCGGGAGACGCGCTCACGGACCGTCCCGTCGCCGACCTGGTCGAAGTGCTCGGCCGTGTCGGTGAACGGTTCCTCGACCCTCGGGACTCGCTCCGGGTCGAGGCAGAGGAGCAGGTTGCGCTGGAGGCCGGATTTTCGGCGCGGATGGCGAACGCGGTCGTGGAAGGGATGGCGCGCGACTGGACCAGGGAGCGTCTCGAAAGTCTCGTCCACGGAGATTTCCCCGATCCCAGGGTCCTCGACGGATTCGTTCCCGGACCGGGGGCGTCCCTCCTCCGCGCGGTGGGGGGGCGCCTCGCCTTTCACGTGGGGGCGGGGAGCGTTCCCGGGGTCGGCGCAACCTCGCTCCTCCGCTCCCTTCTCGTGAAATGCCCCGTGCTCCTCAAGCCGGGACTCGGCGACCAGGCCCTCCCCAGCCTCCTCCTTCGAGGACTCGAGGAGGAGGACGCTCGTCTCGCATGCGCGGCCGCGGTCGAGTATTGGCCCGGCGAGGACGGGAGCGCCCTCGAGACGGCCGCCCTGCGATCCGCCGATCGGGTGGTCGTATACGGAGGGCTCGACACCGTGGACTCCATTCGGAAGCGCTTGCCTCCCACGACCCCATTGGTGGCTTACCACCACCGCATCTCGGTCGGAGGGGTGACCCGCGCCGCACTCCATTCCGAAGAGTCGGCCCGGGCGGCCGCCGGGGAAGCCGCCTTGGCGGCCGTTCTCTTCGAGCAGCGCGGGTGCGTCTCGCCACATCTGATATGGGTGGAGGAGGGGGGGCACGTCTCTCCGCCGAAGTGGGCGGCTCTTCTCGGAGAGTCGCTCGAAGAGACCGAGGCGGTGCTCCCCGCCGCCCCGCTCGAGGCGGGACTAGCCACCGAGATCCAGCAGCTGAGGGCAGCGGCCGAAGTGCGCGGAGCCGCCGGGTCCGCGGATCTCGCGCTGGGCGGGGAGAAGGGAAGCTGGACCGTCCTCTTCGAGTCCGCGGATCGCCCGATCGGAACCTGCGGGGGACGCACGGTTCGGGTCCGAGCCATCGAGGAGCTGGGGCTTCTCGCGGAAGTCCTCGGACCTTATGGGTCGGTGCTCCAGTCCATTGCGGTCGCCGGCCCGGCCGAGGCGCGTCTGGAAGTGGCGGAGCGCCTGGTGCGCTCCGGGATCACCCGCGTAACGAGTTTCCGTGACCAGCCCTGGCCTCCTCCCTGGTGGCGCCACGACGGTCAGGGACCCCTGCTCGCCCTGGTCCGCTGGGTCGCTGTGGAGAACGACCTGACAGACAGCGCGATCATTCTTTGACGAATATTACTGTCGGTACGTCTCGACAGCCCGGAAAGGTGCCCCCCACCTCAATCGTCGGCCTGCTGCTCCGAGCGCCAGACGACCATCTGACGGGTTCCCGCGGAGTTCTCTTCGACGCGAACGGTGAGGACATCCCCTTCCTCGATCCCGAGATCGTCGCGCATGTCCTGAGGAATCGTGATCCTCCCCCCGACACCGACGGTCACGTCGCTATAGTAACGGGTCCGATAGATGGCCATCCGGTCTCCTCTGGGATCTCATCAGGGTGGGAAAAAAACTCGTGGAAGGGGTGGGTCCGGTCCCCGTCCGCGCCGGTCCGCGGATAACCCGGTAGAACCCCGCATCCCGGGCTGGAGATCCGCTTCCCGTGAAGATCTTTCGGCCCACATGCGTAGGGAGTCCGACTACCCGTCGGGCATCGGACAGTCGGGGGGCACCAAGATCAGCCGAGAGAACGCATCCTGCGGGGAGCGGGCGGCACGAGTCGCCCTTATGCCCACAAAAAGTGATGGGCGTTTAGCGTATGCACCAATTGAGTGACGACGCAAATGGCGTGGCCGTGCGGCTCCAGGGGATCACGAAGGACTTCGGGAAGCTCCGCGCGGTTTCGGAGCTCGACCTCGAAGTGCCCCGGGGAAGCCTTTACGGGCTCCTGGGACCCAACGGGTCCGGAAAAACCACGACGATTCGCATGATCATGGGCATCCTGCGCCCGGACCGGGGGACGGTCTCCCTTCTTGGGAGCGACCCCGCCAAGACGGGGCGGAACCGGATCGGATACCTCCCCGAAGAGCGCGGGCTCTACAAGGCGATGAAGGTGCTGGAACAACTCGTCTTCCTGGGTCAGATCCGCGGGATGGAGCGCAAGGAAGCGCAGAGGGAGGCGGCCCGCTGGCTGGAGCGGCTCGACCTCACGGATCGCGCGGACCAAAAGGTCGAGGACCTGTCGAAGGGAATGCAGCAGAAGGTCCAGTTCATCGGCACCGTCCTGCACCGTCCCGACCTCCTCGTGCTGGATGAGCCTTTTTCGGGGCTCGACCCCATCAATCAGGACCTTATGGAGGCGATCGTCCGGGAGTTCCACGAAGCGGGCGTCACCATCCTCTTTTCCACTCACCTCATGGATCAGGCCGAACGCCTCTGCGAACGGGTTTGTCTCATCTCCCAGTCGCGGAGGATTCTGGATGGAGACCTGAGGGAGCTGAAGCGGCAGGAAAGCGGGGGAGTGGTCGCGATCGACTTCGAGGGGGATGATGGCTGGGTTCGGGGGCGGGAGGTCCTGAACGTGGAGAGGACCCACACGGGAGTTCGCGTCCAGATCGAGGACGGGGCGGATCCCCATTCCCTCCTCGAACGGGCTGTGGCGTCGGGCGTCCGCGTGCGGCGGTTCCAGCTCATGGAGCCTCGCCTCCACGAGATCTTCGTTCGGCACGTCACCGCGTCCAGAGGTGCGCCCGGCGACCGGCTCGACTTCGCTCGCGAAACGGCCCGCCCAGGAGCTGACGTATGAGGAACGTCGGCATCGTCATACGGCGGGAGTACCTGCAGCGCGTGCGGACGCGCGGCTTCCTGATCGGCACGATCGCGGGGCCGGTCATCCTCGTCGGCTTCGTCGCCTTCACCGTGGCGATGGAGATGGGAGACCAGAACGCCTCCCGGAGCATCGCGCTCGTGGACCGAACGGGCGTGCTCGCGGACGGCCTCGCGGCCCGACTCGAGGAGGGAGACATCACAGTGGAGGTCGTCGCGCCGGGCACGCCCGCCGAACAGGGGCTACGAGGACGGGCGTCCGAGGGCGAGCTGGCCGGAATTCTCGAAGTGGACGCCGGGACACTCGAACGCGGCACTGGCCGGTGGATCGGGGAGTCGCCACCATCCGCGATCCGGAGCCTTGGCATTCGCCAGGCGCTCAGCCAGGCGGCGCTCGCCGCGCGACTCGGAGCGGCGGCTTCGGAAGAGGAGCTCTCGGCGTTGCTGGGGGGAGGAAGCCTCGACGTCGAGCTTCTCGACCCCGAGGCCGTGAATGAGGAGTCGCGGGGCACGGGGCTCGTGGCCGGCCTTCTCGGGGCCTTCATCCTCTACATCGTGATCCTCGTATACGGGACCACGGTCCTGCGGGCCGTGCTCGAGGAAAAGACGACCCGCATCGTCGAGGTGATCATTTCTTCGATGCACCCCTGGGAGCTCATGCTGGGCAAGGTGCTGGGGGTCGGCGCCGTGGGGCTCACCCAGCTCTCGATCTGGATCCTTTCGGGCGCGCTGATCGTTTCGATCGGGATCCCCTCCGCGATCGCATTCCTCCCGGACCCGGGGTTCCTCGACGAAGTGCGTGAAGGGATCCCGGGCCCGGGCGTCTTCGCCTTCTTCGGAATCTCGTTCCTTCTGGGGTACTTCATATACGCCTCGCTGTTCGCCGCGGTGGGCGCGATGTGCTCGAACGAACAGGAGGCCCATCAGATCCAGTTTCCGGTCGTGATGCTGATCGTCCTCCCGATCGCGACGATCGCGCCCGTCATGGACGACCCGGCGGCGCCCTTCGCGATCGCCGCTTCGCTTTTTCCGTTTTTCTCACCGATCCTGATGTTCGCCCGCGTCGCGGCCGGGGCGACGGCGCTCTGGGAGCCTCTGCTCTCGATCGTCCTGATGACCGCGACGCTCTTCGCGACAGCGTGGATCGCGGGAAGGATCTACCGGGTCGGGATCCTCATGCAGGGCAAGCGACCCACGATTCCCGAGCTCTGGCGGTGGATTCGGGAGGCCTAGCTCCCTTGTTGGTGTGGCCGACCGGCGCGGCGGGCGCGAAGGGGCGTCGTGCCGCTCCCTTCCGTCCGCAGTGCGCGGTCCTCTGGCCATCTTCCTTCGTCCCCCGCTCCCGGACGGTCGCGGCACGACGCCCCCTAGCGCCCACCGCTTCCGGTTGCTCTCCGGGGATGAGCTGGGCCTCATTTGGGGAAGTGCATGACGATTCCCCAACGCAAATATCGCTGACGCCCGGGAGAGTTGCGGGACGTGGGGAGCTCTGCGGCGACCGTCCAGGAGCGGAGGAGAGAGGAGGATAGCGAGAAGTGTTGCACCGCGGATGGCAGGGAGCCGCAGAGCTCCCCACGTCCCGCAACTCGTCAAGGAAGCAGCGACCTCAGGAACGCGATCAACTGGTGATCCTCGAGGTCGCGCGCCCGCCGCACCGCCTCTTCGTAGGACGCCTCGATGATGATCGGGATCGTGCGAAGCATCTTCTCGCCATCCGCACGATCCGCGGGCGAATACGCGAGGAGGGCCCGGAAGGCATCCGGACGGCGGAGATCGTCCTCGAACTCCAGATAGACGTCCCAGAATCGCCCGTCGTGACTGACCGTGGCGAGGTGCTGACCGGACGAAGGAGGCGGCTCGGGCGCACGTGGGCTCATCGGGATTCCTCGTCCGAGCCTGTGAGTTCGGGATCCGTTTCCCCGTTACCTCGGAGTTCCTCCATTCGATCCCCCTCTTCCTCCCCGACCAGTCGCACCTGAAGCGGTCCGGCGTCCAGGCCCGGGAAAAAGGTCCGATGGGGGAAGGGGATCTCGACTCCCTCCAAGTCGAACCGCGCCTTCACTTCCTCGGGGAGGGAGTTCTTCAGGCCGAGATATTTGTCCTGGACGACCCAGACACCGAGGCGCAGGTCCACGGACGACTCCCCGTACCCCTCGAAAAAAACCACTGGAGAGGGCTCCATCAGGGCGGCGGGATTCTTGGCAGCCACGTCGAGGAGGATCCCCCGAACTCGCCCCACATCCTCCCGATACGCGACCCCCACCTTCAGATCGAGTCGTCGGATCGGGAAGCGGGTGAGCGTCGTCACCTCGCTCTTCACGATCGTCTCGTTCGGAATGCGCACGAACTTGTTGTCGAAGGTGCGGAGCTTGATCGAAAGAGTATCAATGGAAAGAACGCGCCCCGTGGTCGTACCGACCTGGATCACGTCGTCCACCTCGAAGGGGCGCTCCGCGATCAGAAAAAGTCCCGAGATGATATTCGACACCGACGTCTGTGAAGCGAAGCCGATCGCGATCCCGACGACCCCCGCGGCGCCGAGGATCGGAGTGAGCCCGAAGCCGAGCTCGCCCAGGATGGAAATCATCAGGACGATGATTCCCGGATAAAAGACGATCTTCCCCGCGATCAGTCCCCGCTGAGCCGAATACCGGCTTCCGACGGTGCGGCGGGCCCAGCGCGACGCGAAGAGAAGGAGGGGGAGTCCCACGACGAGCATCGCGGAAGAGCGCAGTAGCTCTCCCCAACCGAATCCGAGCCCCGGGAGAATCGCGTCGGCCACCTCGACCGGAGTGGACTCCTGGGCAATGACGAGCAGGGAAAAGAGCCCGATCACTCTCCACCTCCCGGAAACGGGAACGCGGCAAGTCGCCCGAAGGTGCGCGCACGCATTCCCCGATGCGCCGGAATCCTTGGACCCATCACGAGCCGCCCATTCGGCGCCTCAGCCGGAGGAAGACCGGCCATCTCCACCTGGGCCCCCTCCCCTTCCCCCAGATAGGTGACGGCCGACTCGTCCGCCCAGAAACGACCCTCCGCCGTGAACAACGAAAGGTGGGCCACCCGGAAGGCGAGTTTTTCCACTTGGAGGTCGTCCGACGCCTGGTTCGTCACGAGGAGAGGGCAGGCCGCGAGGTGAGGGGACCAGAGCTCGGGCCGCATCTCCCTCCGGGCCGTCGTGGGAAGCCAATAGGCGAGCTCACCGTGCGACAGCGCGCCCCACCAGGTGTCCGAGAGGGGGCTCAGTGGAATCTCGTCCAGGAGGGCGGTGCGATTCGGCGTGTCCGTCAGTGGGAGCTCGACACGGACCCAGAGGGGCACGCGTACATAGACGCGGGCTTTCGCCCGAGGGAGAAGGCGGAAGGGACGCTCCGGCTGGAGCACGAGCGCTCGGTCGGGGAAGACCGGCCGGAGGGAGACTTTCGCCTCTCCACTCGGCGTCGCCCAGCGGGACCAGCCGCTCCCTTCGGGTGGAACACTCGGTGGTGCCTCGTCACGACTCGTACGGATTTCGAACCCTGAAGGCGGGGGGCCGAGCGCCAACCAGATCTCGCCGTTGCGCCGGTGGAGCCAGAGATCCCTGGGGCCGATCCGGACGGCCCGAGGCTCTCCGGAAGAGAGGTCGTAGCTCCCCCAGGGAGCGGGCAATTCGGCAAGCGAATCGGTCTGGATCATGACCCGGAATCTGCCGGACGCACCCCCGTCGAAGCAACCGATCGGACCGCGGTTCATCCCTGCCGAGCCGCACGTTGACGCCCCGGGCGGGGCTCCGTAACTTCCGGCCCAGTTTCGCGGGCAGGCGAATGTGCTCGCGGGTCGGAGAGCGGGGAGAGCACGTCTCCCGGCCGATCTGGGACAGAGACTTTGGGGGGAGATGAAGAAGCGCTCGTCCATCGTCCGCGGGGGCGTTCTGGGGATCGCGGGACTGGCCATCGCCGGCCTCGGGTTCGCCCTTTCGAGCCGGCCCGCGGTGCCCGGAACCGACTCCGGGAATCCCTTCGAATCCATTCTCCGGGAAGCCCAGGCACAGACTGCGGAACCGCAGGCCGTGGAAGCCCAGGTGGCCGAGTCCGACAGCGCGGGCGCGACGCCCGAGGAGGCAGCCCCGGCTTCCCAGCCGATCGCCTTCCCCCACGACCGGCATGCCCGGGATTTCCAGATCGACTGCCAATACTGCCACTTCTCGGTCGAACGCTCCATGAGCGCCGGCATCCCGCCCGTCGCGACCTGCATGGGGTGCCACTCCTTCGTGTCGGGAAGCCAGAATCCGGACGAGATCGTGAAGCTGCGTGGATACGCGGAGCGGGGGGAGCCCATCCCGTGGAACCGGATTTACAAGGTGGCCGATCACGTGCAGTTCCCGCACATGCGCCACATCTCGGCAGGCGTGAACTGCACCGCCTGCCACGGGAACGTGCAGGGGATGGGAGTCATCGAACAGGTGAATCAGCCCCTCACGATGGGGTGGTGCGTGAACTGCCACGTCGCGCTGGGAGCTTCCCGGGACTGCACGGTCTGTCACTATTGACGACGGTTCCGGCGATTCGGGGGCGCAGGCGCGCGATGTCCGCCCCGCCCCGAAAGTCGCTGGATCCAGAGAGAGCTAGATGAGCGAAGGAATCAAGCGGCGGGACTTTCTCAAGGTGCTCGGTGTCACGAGCGCCGGAGCGGGGCTCGTCGGTTGCTCCACCGGCGAGGTGGAGAAGCTGATTCCCTATCTCACCCCCCCCGAGACCATCACTCCAGGCGTCGCGACCTGGTACGCGACCGCCTGCGGAGAGTGCGCGGCGGGTTGCGGGGTCTGGGTGAAGACGCGCGAAGGGCGCGCGATCAAGCTCGAGGGGAATCCGCACGACCCGATCTCACGGGGCTCCCTTTGCTCGCGTGGGCATTCGTCGCTCCAGGCTCTCTACGATCCGGACCGCCTCGCCTCCCCCATGCGCCGGGACGGAGAGACCTTCACCGCGATCTCCTGGGAAGAAGCGGAGACCGCGCTGGCCGAGGGACTGCGTGGCGCCGGGCCGGACGTCCTTCTGGTCAGCGGGCGGACTGGCCCGTCCCTCACCGCGCTCCAGGAGAGCTGGGTCCAGGCTCTCGGCGGCCGCCGGATCGAATACGAGGCACTTTCGGAGGCCCCGCTCAGGGAGGCCGCGCGGATCGCCTTCGGGACGGACCAGGTCCCGACCTTCGACTTCGAGGCGGCCGGAATCGTATTCTCCTTCGGCGCCGACTTCCTCGAGAGCTGGCTCTCCCCCGTCGAACACGCCCGCGGGTTCGCGCGCGCGTCCAGCACGGATGAAGCGCACCAGAAAGGACGCTTCGTCTTCATCGGACCACGGCTCTCCCTCACGGGACAAAACGCGGACGAGTGGGTGCCCGTGGATCCCGGGGCGGAGGGGCTCGTGGCTCTCGCCCTCGCCCACGTCATCGCGAGAGGTGGCGCGGACGCGGGCCCCTATGCCGAGCTCCTCGCAGCCTACGATCCGCAGTCGGTGGCCGGAGCGGTGGGAATCCCGGCGGAGACGCTCGAGGCGCTCGCGCAGCGCTTTGTCTCGGAAGGTCCGGGGCTCGCCGTGGGACCCGGCATCGTCGGCCAGGGACGCAACGCGACCGCGGTGAATCTGGCTGTCCTCCTCCTGAACGCGGTGGCGGGAAGCGTGGGAACGACGGTACACCCGGGGCGGGCGCACCTGGGTGCCGCAGCCACCCGAACGGGGGATCTGACCCAGGCGCTCGCGGCGTTGGCACAGACCCGGGCACTCGTCTTTTTTGGAACGAACCCCGCCTACTCGCTCCCGCTGGGCGTCGGGTTCGCGCAGGCGGTGGGAGCGGTTCCGTTCACGGTGGCGATCACCGACCGCCTCGACGAGACGGCGCGGCTCGCCCACCTGGTACTTCCCGACCGGCACTTCCTCGAGTCGTGGGGGGACGCGAATCCGCGTCCCGGGCTCTGGTCGGTGCAGCAGCCCGCCATGCGCCCTGTGCCCCACTTCGACGCGCGCCCCGGCGCCGACATCCTGCTCGCCGCGGCACGCCGGCTCGGGCAGGACCTCGGCGCGGAGACATTCTACGACTACCTGCGGGTTCGGTGGAGCGAACGGCATGCGGCGTCCGGTAGCCCGGGGGAAAGCTTCGACGCCTTCTGGCGAGAAGCTCTTCGCTTGGGGGTCGTCGAGCTGCCCGTGGAAGAGGCGGCGGTCCCCGCCCTTCAGGTCCCGGACCGCGTCCTCGCCTTCGAGCCCCCCGTCCTCGACGGAGAGGGACTCGCGCTCCTCGTCCCCCCTTCCTCCCGGTTCGGCGACGGACGGGGCGCGAACCGGAGCTGGCTCCAGGAGCTCCCGGACCCCGTCTCGAAGATCTCTTGGCACTCCTGGGTCGAGCTCCACCCGGACACGGCGACGGATCTCGGGGTCCGCACCGGCGATGTCGTGCGCGTGACTTCGCCTCATGGGGAGGTCACGGTTCCGGTCTGGACCTATCCGGGGATCCGCCCCGGCGCGGCTTCCATCTCGATGGGGGGCGGCCACACGAGCTTCGGGCGCTTCGCGGACGGAAACGGGGTGAACCCCATGGTCCTCCTTCCGGGCGAGGTCGAGCAGACCTCGGGCGCGCTGGTTCACCTCGCCACTCGCGTGCAGATCGAACCGACGGGCGACTGGCGGCGGATCGCCACCGTGGCCGGAGCGGACGAGCAGCACGAGCGCGACATCGCGCCCGCCGTTGCACTGGAGACGCTTCAGGCGGACGGGCTCCACCACGAGGAGGCGCACCTCGAGGAGCTTCAGGGGGTTGGTGGGTTCGTCCCGACGGAGACCGACGGCGCACCGGCGGCCTTCCCTCTAGAGGGCGCGCGTCACGGAGAATACGACATCGAAGGCACCGTCCGCTGGGCGATGGCCATCGATCTCGACAAGTGCACGGGGTGCTCGGCGTGTGTCACCGCCTGCCAGTCCGAGAACAACGTCGCCGTCGTCGGGGAGAGCCAGATCATGATGGGGCGCGACCTCCAGTGGATTCGCCTCGAGCGCTTTTACGAGGAAGTGCACGCGGACGCCCCCGGACCACTCGACATCCGCTTCCTCCCGATGCTCTGCCAGCACTGCGGGAACGCGCCCTGCGAGCCGGTTTGCCCGGTGTACGCGGCATACCACACTCCCGACGGCCTCAATGCGCAGGTCTACAACCGGTGCGTCGGGACGCGGTACTGCGCGAACAACTGCCCGTACAAGGTCCGCGTCTTCAACTGGTTCTCCTTCTCCGACGTCCCGGAGCCCCTGAACTGGCAATACAACCCGGACGTCACCGTCCGCGGACAGGGGGTGATGGAGAAGTGCTCCTTCTGCGTGCAGCGGATCCGGCAAGCCGAGCACCGCAATGCGCTCGAAGGCAGCACGCCCGCCGACGGAGACGTGATTCCCGCGTGCCAACAAAGCTGTCCGGCGGAGGCGATCGTCTTTGGGAACATCCGCGATCCGAACTCGCGCGTGGCGCAGGTCACCCAGAACGAACGGACGTACCGCGTGCTCGACGCCCTCATCAACACGCAGCCGGCGGTGAGTTATCTGCGAAAGGTCACCTTCCACCCGGTGCCGGAGGCCCATGTCTAGGCGTTCGCCGCACGCGGGTCCGGGGGCGCGCGAATGGCCACGGTAACCGAACGGGAGCGAGGCGCGCAGACCCACCCCGACATCAAGACGATCGGGGAGGTCAACTCCGCCGTCCTGCGCGTCCTGGAGCCACCCAAGAAGCTCTGGTGGTTCCTCTTCGGGCTCGCCACCGCGGGAGTAGGACTCTTCGCCTTCTCCTGGGGAAACCAGATCATCAACGGGATCGGCCTCTCCGGGCTGAACGGACCCGTCGGATGGGGCGTGTACATCACGACCTTCGTCTTCTGGGTCGGTATCGCGCACTCGGGAACGCTCATCTCGGCGATTCTCTTCCTCTTCCGGGCGAAGTGGCGCCAGTCCATTTATCGCGCGGCCGAGGCCATGACCGTCTTCGCCGTGATGACGGCGGGCCTCTTCCCGCTGATCCATCTCGGACGCGTCTGGCACGCGTACTGGCTCTTCCCCTACCCGAACGAGCGGATGCTCTGGCCGAACTTCCGGTCACCCCTCGTCTGGGACGTCTTCGCGGTCACGACCTATTTCACGGTCTCGTCGCTCTTCTTCCTCCTCGGGCTGATCCCGGACATCGCGGCCGCCCGCGATGCGGCCAAGCCCGGGACGATCCGGAAGACGCTGTACACGCTGGTTTCCTTCGGCTGGCGGGGCACGGACAGACAGTGGCACCACTTCGGGAAGGCGTACCTCTACCTCGCCGCGCTCGCGACACCCCTGGTGCTCTCGGTGCACTCTGTCGTGTCCTGGGACTTCGCGATGGCGATCGTCCCGGGGTGGCACGCGACGATCTTCGCCCCCTACTTCGTGGCGGGCGCAATCTTCTCCGGGGTCGCGATGGTGATCACGATCCTCGTCCCGATGAGGAAGTGGTTCGGCCTCGAGAAATACCTGACTACGAAGCACTTCGACGCGATGGCGAAGCTCTGCCTGCTCACGGGGCTCATCGTCTTTTATGCGTACCTGACCGAGTTTTTCATGGCCTGGTATTCGGGTGAAGCTCCAGAGCGGCAGGCCTTCTGGAACCGGTTGTTCGGGAACTACTGGTGGGCGACCTGGATCATGCTCACCTGCAACGGGCTGGTGCCGATCCTCCTCTGGTTCAAGCGCGTCAGGCACTCGATCCCAGCGCTCTTCACGATCTCGATCCTGATCAACATCGGGATGTGGTTCGAGCGCTTCGTGATCATCGTGACTTCGCTCTCGCACGAGTACATGCCCTTCGCCTGGGGGACGTACCGGCCGTCGGTGACGGAGATGGGGATCCTCGTGGGAAGCTTTTCCTGGTTCTTCTTCTGGTTCCTCCTCTTCGTCCGGCTCCTTCCGCCGGTCGCGATCGCCGAGATCAAGGAGGTCGTCCCGGCCCCGATGCGCCCCGGCCGGCGCCATGAGGTGCACGGATGAGCGCGCGGCAAGGCGTTCTCGCTTCATACGACTATGTGGACGCCGCGGTAGAGGCGATCGAGAAGCTCCGTGGTGAAGGATTCGAGGAGATCACGGCCTTCTCCCCCTTCCCCGAGCACCACATCGAAAGGGCTCTCGGATACGGGGCGAGTCCGGTACGGCTCTTCACCCTGGTCGGCGGCCTCACGGGAGCGGCGACGGGCTTCGCCTTCACCGTCTTCACTTCCCTCGACTGGCCGCTCGTCACGGGTGGAAAGCCGATCCTCTCCATGCCGGCTTACGTCGTGATCGCGTTCGAGATGACGATCCTCTTCGGCGTTCTCGCCACCGTGATCGGCGTCTTCTGGAACATGCGGGTCCCCGATCCGCGCCGGGACATCGTCTACGATCCCGAATTTTCGGCCGGCCGATTCGGCGTGTACGTAACCGCCCCGGCCGACCGCGTCGCGTCGGCGCGGAAGATTCTCGAGTCGAGCGGACCCGCGCGGCTCGAGGACGATCCGACGGGAGAATCCCATGGCTGAGCGGGGCGTGCCGACGGTCGGACGGTGGGGCGTGCGGGGCACCGTCCTCGTTTTGCTCGCGGCGGGTTCGGGATGCACTCCGCTCGACGACGCCCTCGTCGCCATCTTCGGGCGGAGCATGCGGGACCAATCCTCGCTGGGGAGCTACGAAAGCCCGCTCCTTCCGCCAGAGGGCGCCGTTCCCTTCGCCTCGGGGAATTTCCCCCTTGGACCGGGGATGGTGAACCTGGGGCAGCCCGAGGGGACGCCGGTCCCCGAGCCGGTCACGGCCATCGAGGTCTCTTCCGCGGCACGGCTTCCGGAGGATTACCCCCAGATCACCGGGCTCGTGAACCCGGTCCCGGTCAGCGAGGCCTCGCTCGCGCGGGGCGAGCAGATGTTCAATCGGGCCTGCTCTCCCTGCCACGGGATTTCGGCGGCGGGTGATGGGCCGATCACACGGGTCGTTCCTTTCCTCGGGATATCCCTCCTCACCGAGCAGGCGCGAGGACTTTCCGACGGGTACATCTACTCGATCATTCGCGTGGGGCGCGCCTCCATGCCCCAGTACGGTCACCAGGTGTCCCACTTCGACCGGTGGCACATCGTGAACTACGTCCGCCAGCTCCAGGGCCAGTAGGATGCACGACGTTTCGATCCCATCCGGGCTCCAAGCCCGCTACCTCCCGCGGAGCAAGGGTGCGCTCCTCGTTTCCGGAGTGATGGTCGCCATCGGGGTAGCCGCCTTCGCCGTGCTCCTCGGGACGGACCCGGACCGTGCCTGGCAGGCCTACGTCTCGAACTGGCTCTTTTTCACCAGCGTCGCGATGGGGGGAATCATCCTCTGCGCCGTCACCACGATCACGAAGGCGAGGTGGAACTGGTCGGTGCGGCGGATCTCTCTCGCATTCGGGAGCTTCCTTCCCTTCTCCTTCCTCCTCCTCGTTCCGATGCTCCTTTTCCTCCGGGAGGACTATTTCCACTGGATCGAGGAGATCGCGACGGATGAAATCCTCCAGAAAAAGGCCGCCTACCTGAACATCCCCTTCCTCGTCGCGAGAAATGCGGTGGGCGCGCTCGTCCTCTTCTCCCTCTCACTTCTCTTCATGGCGCGGGCGCTCCGACCCGACCTGGGTCCGGAGCGAGCCGGCGAAGAAGAGGGGGACGGGGGGAGGGCCCGCTGGCGGAGCCGCCTTTCGGGGGGATGGCGCGGGCAGGCGGAGGAGGAAGCGAGGAGCTGGAGTACGCTGAAGACGCTCTCGCCTGCCCTCGTGCTCGTTTACGCCGTCGTGATGAGCCTCTTCGTCGTGGACTGGGCGATGACACTCGTCCCGCACTGGCTCTCGACGATGCTTCCGGGGTGGTTTTTCATGGGGGCGTTCTGGACGGGAATCCTGGCGACCGCGCTCACCTCGGTCCTCCTGCGGCGCTCCGACCCTTACCTCCGGGAGCATATCGGCTCCGACCAGCTGCACGACCTCGGGAAGGCTTCTTTCGCCTTCTCCGTCTTCTGGGCCTATCTCTTCTTCGCCCAGTACCTCGTGATCTGGTACGGAAAACTTCCCTGGGAGCAGGAGTGGATCGTCATGCGCTCCGGCCCGGAGTGGGGTCCGCTGGGGATTCTCGTGGTCGCGCTCTGCTTCATCGTTCCCTTCGCGGCCCTGATTGGAAAGACACCGAAGCTCGTCCCCTGGTGGCTCGGTGGAGTGGCGGCGCTCGCCCTCACGGGGGTCTGGCTCGAGCGCTTCCTCCTCATCGCGCCCTCGCTGCACGAGGCGGGAACGCCGACTTTCACCTTCTGGGAGCCGCTGATCGCCCTCGGATTCCTCGGAATCTTCACCGGAGGGGTGCGGTGGTTCCTCTCCACCTTCCCCGTGATTCAGCTCTGGCAGCTGAAGCCCGAGCCCGAGATGGTCGAGGCCGAGGGACCCGTCACCCAGCCGGGTTGAGCAGCGCCAGAACCTCCGCGTGAAGGTGTCCGTTGCTGGACACCCCGCGCCCCCCGTGGATCGTCTCCACCCCCGAAAAGTCCGTGAAACGTCCGCCCGCCTCCCGGAGGATGGGGAGAAATGGAGCCGCGTCCCACGGGGCTAAAATGGGGTCCACCATGATCTCAGCTCGCCCGGTCGCGACGAGGAGGTGGCCGTAGGCGTCTCCCCACCCCCGCGCGAGATCCACCTGGGCGGCTAGCCTCTTCCATCCCTCGCCGAGTGAAGGGGAGAGGGCGACCCGGGGGTCGGTGACGAGGACGGCCGCGTCCGAGAGCCCGGTGACCTCCGAGACGCGGGCGGGACGCGCTTCCGAGGCGCCTCGCACCATCCAGCGGCACCCCAACCCGTTGGCGGCGGAGACCGTCTCCCCGAGGGGGGGGAAGTGTGCGACTCCAACCGCGGCCTCTCCCTCGACCTCGATCCCGATCAGGACTCCGTAAAGAGGAACTCCTCGCATGAAGCCCCGCGTGCCATCGATCGGATCGAGAATCCAGCGGACCGGGGCCGACCCGGCCTCTTCCCCGAACTCCTCCCCGAGGATGGTGTGGGTGGGAAAGGCCGTCCGGATCCGGGACCGGAGATAACGCTCGGCTTCGCGGTCGGCGATGGTGACGGGGCTGCCATCCGACTTCGCTTCCGCGGCGAGAAGGGCCCCGAAGTGTTTGAGGGTGAGGGTACCCGCGGCCACCGCGAATCGCTCGGCGGCTTCGAGGAGCTCGGCGAGATCCAGAGATGGCCCGTCGTTCCGGGGCCCCTTCATCACCACGCCGGGCCTTCCCTCAAAGGGCTTCCCGAGCCGCTTTTGCCCTGTACATGTCTTCGTCCACAGCCCGGATGAGGTCTTTGACCGTCTCCATCCCCTCGGTGAATTCGGCAACCCCCGCGGTCACCCCGATTCCGTGCGGCCCGAGAGCCGGGTGCCTTGCGACCTGGTCCGCGACCCGCGCGGCGTGATGCCTGGCCCCCTCCGCCGAGGTTTCCGAGAGGACTGCCACGAACTCGTCGCCCCCGTACCGGGCAACGAGGTTCATGGCACGGGTTTCCCCGGAGAGAACCTCCCCCATTGCCTCGAGAACTCCGTCGCCGGCGAGGTGTCCGAAGGCGTCGTTGTACTGCTTGAAGTTGTCTAGATCGAAAAGAACCATGGAGATCCGTCGCCCCCGCTGGGCCGCGGCGAACTCCCGCGCCAGGTGCATCTCGAGGTGACGCCGGTTTGGAAGCTTCGTGAGTGGATCGGTCAGGGAAAGGGTTTGAAGCCGCGAATGGAGGCGAGCGTTTTTGAGTGCGACCGCCGCGTGTCCTGCGAGGCGTTGGAGGAGATGCGCCTCGTCATCGGTGAAGACGCGGTCGTGTTCGACCCCCACGAAGAGAGCCCCCGTGATCCGGTCGCCTACCGTGAGCGGGGCGATGAGGCCGGACTTGCCCTGAAAAGCCTTTCGGACTCCATCTGTGAGGAGGGGCGACTCCTGGATGTTCTCGAGGAGGACGGGGCGCCGTTCCTCGAGGAGAATGCGGGCCCATTCCCCCTCGAAGGGGATTTCGCTCCCCACCGCCGGCGCGCGTGGGCCCCGACTCGCTGCAACCCGCGCCGTCTCCTCGCCGAGGAGCCAAACGACCGCTTCGCCGCCCTCGAGAAGGTCGAGGGCCGCCTCCGCGACTCGTGACAGAACTTCCTCGACGTCGAGGGAGCTGACGAGCGCGCGGACGATCTCCTCCATGTTCTCGGCTTCCCGCCGCCGGTGATCGAGCAGGGAGACGTGAATCACGTTTTGGCTCGCGACAGCGGCGAGATCGGCGATGCCCGCGAGAAGCTCGAGGTCCGAGTGCGTATAGGCGTCGGGTCGGTAACTCTGCGCGCTGATCACACCCAGGACCGCCTTGCGGGCCCGCATGGGCGCCGAGATGGCCGACCGGGTGACCCGTTCGCCCCCGTCGCCGAGGACGAGAAGCGAACCATCCGCGAGCCGGTCCGAAACCATTGCGGGGACCCCCGTCCGGATCACCTGACTCTCGGAGCCCGGATAGGTGATGCGGGCACGGCGGCTTTCCCCTCCCTCCGCCCAGAAGACGACCGTCGCGCGGTCGTTGGTGGCGTCGTAAAGGGAGACGTAGAAGCCGTCAGCCTCGATGACCCGGGAGGTCTCCCTGTGGATCGCCGTATAGAGCTCGTCGTCGCTCAGGGCGCTCGTCAGCGCGCGGCCGATCTCGAGGAGGACGCGGTACCGTTCCGCCAAAGAGGCGGGCTCGGTGATCCGTTCCGGGGTTGCCATCCGTCGCTTCAGTTCCGGGTTCTTGAGTGGGGAAAGGGCCGCGGCGGCGGCCTGGGCAAAGATAGGCGCGCCGTGGTGCGAGCTACAACTGGCCGCGAGGACCGGCTCCGGCCGTGGAGCGATGCGTCGTCCCCGGCCGGAGCGGACCCCCACACACCGAAAGGTCCCCCGAAATCAATCCTTGCAGAGGACGCCGATCATCATTCCGCCGTCGAGGCACCCGTCGTTATTGATCGCGAGGGTCTGCGTGTCCCCGTCAATCGTGACATGCACCCGGTCACCATCCACTTCGTACGTGCCGGTCTCGATCCCCAACATCGTAGAAATCTCAACTTCTCCCCCATCGAAGGTCATGGACTGAATCATCCCCTGATTCCCCGTATAGGTCCCCGACACGGGGTTGCATCCCGCGAGGAGGAGGAGGAGGGCGAGCGTGGGCACGATGTGGCGGCGCTTCGGGCTTTCCTGATTGCGGCGCATACGGGGACATCTCCGGCAAGGGGTTGTGTTGGCCAACGCCGACGGACGAAATCCCTCCTCCCCGGCGACCGCAGATGGTGGGTCGAAGGTCCCGCATCGCAGGAGGGTCGCGACGCTCAGCTGGTTGCGGCGGGCGCTTCGCGCGGAACCGCGCGAGGGAAATCTCGTCCGTCATGGCCCCGAGCGATGGAAAACATAGGTGGGGAAAAGGAGTGCGGCAACGAAAGCTTTGCGAGGGGGGGGCACAAGCGATCGGATCGGATGTCCTAGTCGCCCTCTTCCGGCGAAGCCATCGAGGTGTCCCTCCTGTCCAGGAAATTCCCGATCTCGAATCCGAGCGCCTTCACGAGCCCGGCCTCGTGCCGGTCGAGCTCGGCGCGCGCGAGCAGGGTTCGAAAGGTCCGCATCACACTTTCGGCCGGGCGGGCTTTGAAGAAATCAATGCGCCAAAGGCCCCCCTCGAGGGCTTCCAGCATGGCCTCCAGCTCTCCGCGCGTCGCCGGACCCGCCGAACGCTTCCCCTGGGGGAGCGGCCGTTCGTCCCCCTCGAGGGCGAGGAAAACCTCATACGCCAAGAGCAGGCAGGCCTGAGCGAGGTTCAGGCTTCGGTACCCGGGGTCCGTCGGAATCACGACGACGCCGTCGCAACGGTCGAGGGCCTCGTTGGAGAGTCCCTTGTCCTCCCGCCCGAACACGATGGCGACGGGGCCCTCCCGGGCCTTCTCGGCGATCCTCGGGGCCCACTCCCGTGGATGTCCGTAGTTTCGCTGGGCGGTGCGGGCGCGGGCCGAAGTCCCGATGACGAGGAGGCAGTCCGAGAGGGCTTCGTCGAGGGTGTCCACAATAGCGGCGGACTCGACGACGTCTTCGGAGCGGTGTGCGATCCCCTCGATTCTCCAGGGGTCGAATTCCAGCGGACGCACGAGCCGGAGGCGGTGGAGCCCCATGTTCTTCATCGCCCGTACGACGCCGGCGACGTTCACCAGGTTCTGGGGCTCGTCGAGCACGATCACCACGTTGCCCCGGCCCGCCTCGTTCACGGACAATGCGCCTCACGCGGGGAGGGAGTGGGGCCCTGCCGAAGAATCAGCTCTTCCTCTCCTCTTCCCGACTCCGCTCTCCTTCGCCTTTCTCCAGCCGCTCCGGGTCCTTGATCCCCGACTTGAAGTTCCGAATCCCCTCGCCGAGGCCTCTTGCAATCTGAGGAATCCGCTTCGCCCCGAAGAGGAGGAGAAGGAGAAAGAGAATCAGCGCGATCTCCCACGCACCGATGCCACCGATCATGTCTTAGCCTCCCTAGCACGAGACGACGGGCCGGCACGCCCGGCGGGTCGCCGTGGACCCCGGCGCTCTTCCCGCGAACACCAGCCAGCCCGGGAAATCTCTGCAACCCGGGCTCCGAAAGCCACCCGGAGGCAACGCGCGCGGGTTCCGCGCCGCCCTGACTCCCTGTCGGGACGGGCCGCTTGACGCTTCCCCGGAGAAAATATCTATTCCCGGGGCGCCGCATCCCCCTCACCATATCGGAGACAGTCCGGATGTCCCGGATCCCCGCCGGCCTGCATTACACCGAAGAGCACGAATACCTAAAACCCACTGATGAAACGAACGTGTTTCTGGTCGGGGTCACCGATTATGCCCAGGGCGAGTTGGGGGACGTCGTCTTCCTCGAGCTTCCCGGAGTCGGGGAGGCCTTCGACCGAATGGAAGTGTTCGGAACCATCGAGGCGGTGAAGGCGGTGAGCGATCTGTTTTCCCCGGTGGCGGGCGAAGTGGTGGAGATCAACTCGGCGCTCGACCAGGATCCCGCCCTCGTGAACACCGATCCCTATGGTGAGGGGTGGATGATCCGCCTTCGCGTGAGCGACCCATCCGCAGTCGAGGAGCTCCTCGATCACGAAGCCTACCGCAAGCTCGTCGGCTGACCCTTTTGGCGAACGCCCCGCCGCCGGGTGGCGAGGCTTCCCGTCCAACCCGGCCCGTCATTTCCTGGGGAGTGTGAGCCGCTCGTCATGACACGCGCCTTCGACCGAGACGACCGTTTCGTACGCAGGCATCTGGGTCCGGACGAGAGAGCCGTCGAGGAAATGCTCGGGACGCTCGGTTGCAGCTCCCTGGCGGAGCTCATCGGGCAGACCGTCCCCGCCGCCATTCGGAACGAAGCTCTCCCCGGGATCGGAGACGCCCTCTCCGAGCCCCAGCTCCTCCAACGCCTCCGCGAAATCGCCGCGGAAAACCGGCCCTTCCGTTCCTTCATCGGAATGGGTTACCACGACACGGTGGTCCCGTCGGTGATCCTGCGAACGGTACTCGAGAATCCAGGGTGGTACACGGCCTACACCCCCTACCAGGCGGAAATCTCGCAGGGGCGGCTCGAGGCGCTCCTCAACTTCCAGACGGTCGTGATGGATCTGACTGGTCTCGCAATTGCGAACGCCTCCCTCCTCGACGAGGGGACGGCCGCAGCCGAGGCGATGTCGCTCTTCCTCTCGGAAGGGGTGAGCGAGCGAAATGTCTTCCTTGTGGACCGTGGATGCCATCCGCAGACGATCGAGGTCGTCCGGGGGCGGGCACTCCCGCTCGGAATCGAGCTCCGGATCGAGGACCCGGCGGACGCCGCGTTCGACGATTCGGTCTTCGGAGTTCTTCTCGCTTATCCGGACACCAACGGCGAGGTGACGGACCCGCGCCCGACGATCGCGAAGGCGCACGACGGGGGCGTGCTCGTCGCCGTCGTCGCGGATCTCCTTTCGCTGACCCTTCTCTTCCCTCCGGGCGAGATGGGCGCCGACGTGGTCGTGGGAAACAGCCAGCGTTTTGGGGTCCCGCTCGGGTACGGGGGCCCCCACGCCGCCTACTTCGCCACGACTGAGGCGCTCAAGCGTGGAATTCCGGGGCGGATCATCGGCGTTTCCAAGGACGCGGACGGTGCACCCGCCCTCCGCATGGCGCTCCAGACCCGCGAGCAGCATATCCGGCGGGAAAAAGCGACCTCGAACATCTGCACGGCCCAGGTCCTGCTCGCGGTGATGGCGTCGATGTACGCGGTTTATCATGGACCCGAAGGGCTTCGCCGCATCGCGAAGCGGATCCACGAACTGACGCGCGCCCTCGCTGCCGCGATGGTCGGGCAGGGTCATGAAATTCTCCACGAGCACTACTTCGACACGATCCGGGTGCGGCCATCGGATCCGGACATCCGGACCGTCCTCGGGCGCGCCGCCGAAGTCCACATCAATCTCCGAGATTTCGGTGACGGGACCCTCGGCATCGCCCTTGACGAAACGGTCGAGATGGAAGACCTGGAGGCGCTTTTCGAGCTCTTCGTTCCGGATGGACGGAAGTCGCCCGACCCGCGACACCTCCTCGACGAAATCTCCCGGAAGGGCACCGAGGCGGCCTCCAGCCTTCCGCCGGAGCTGCGGCGGAGCTCCCCCTTTCTCGAGCATCCCGTGTTCCACCGGCATCGGACGGAGACGGAGATGCTCCGTTACATCCACCGGCTCGAAAGCCGCGATTTAACGCTCCGAACGAGCATGATCCCCCTCGGCTCGTGTACGATGAAGCTGAATGCCGCGACGGCGATGCGCGCCCTGAGCTGGCCCGAGTTCTCGCGGATCCATCCGTTCGCTCCTCCGGACCAGGCGCGAGGATACCGCCGGATCGTGGACAATCTGGAGCGGTGGCTCGCCGCGATCTCCGGGCTCCCCGCGGTCTCCCTGCAGCCCAATTCCGGGGCGCAGGGGGAATACGCCGGCCTCCTTGTGATTTGCGCCTACCATGCCTCCCGGGGAGAGGCGTACCGACGGGTCTGCCTGATCCCCTCCTCCGCGCACGGGACCAATCCGGCCTCGGCCGTGATGGCGGGGATGAAAGTCGTCGTGGTCGCCTGCGACGAAAACGGGAACGTGGAGCTGGACGATCTCCGCGCGAAGTCGGAGGCGCACGCGGGCGAGCTCGGCGCGCTGATGACGACCTACCCGTCCACTCATGGCGTCTTCGAGGAGGGAATCCGCGAGGTGTGCCGGATCGTCCATGAGCGGGGGGGACAGGTCTATCTCGACGGCGCGAACATGAACGCTCAGGTCGGGATCGCGCGACCGGGGGACTACGGGGCCGACGTCTGCCACATCAACTTGCACAAGACGTTTTCGATTCCGCACGGCGGGGGCGGACCGGGGATGGGCCCCATCTGTGCCGCCGAGCACCTCCGGCCGTACCTCCCTGGGCACCCGATCGTCCCCGTGGGGGGGGAACGCGCGATTCCGCCCGTCTCCGCCGCGCCGTGGGGGAGCGCGTCCATACTTCTCATCTCGTGGGCCTACATCGCGATGCTCGGGAAGGAAGGGCTCCGGCGCGCGAGCGAGATCGCGATTCTGAATGCGAACTACATGGCCCACCGGCTCGAGGAACACTTTCCGGTCCTCTACCGGGGACGGGAGGGGCGTGTGGCGCACGAGTTCATCCTCGACCTGCGCCCCCTCCGGAAGGTGTCCGGAATCACCGAGGTGGATGTGGCGAAGCGGCTCATGGACTACGGCTACCACGCGCCGACGATGGCCTTTCCTGTGCCGGGAACGATGATGGTGGAGCCCACCGAGTCCGAGTCCAAGGATGAGCTGGACCGCTTCTGCGACGCCCTCATCTCGATCCGGGCGGAGATCCAGCAGGTCGAGCTCGGCCTCATGGATCCGACGGACAACCCGCTGAAAAACGCGCCCCACACGGCCGCCGCGATCGCGTCGGGCGCATGGGACCACCCGTACTCTCGGAATCGGGCGGTTTTTCCGGCGCCATGGACCCGGGAGTGGAAGTTTTGGCCCCCCGTTCGCCGGGTGGACAACGCATACGGCGACCGGAATCTCATTTGCTCCTGTCCACCGGTGAGCGCCTTCGCACCGGGCACAGGCGAATTGGAATCCCTTGGATCGGACTGAAGAGGGGGGGGCGCCTGCGGGAGTCACTCCCGCAGAACAGACCGGGGAGCGCGGGTTCGGAACGGGTGCAACCGGGGAGACCTGGTTGCGTGCGGCCGGGAAAGGCGTACCGCCCGAGACGCTCCGCTGGAGGATCCTCCGCGATCCTCCGGCCGACGGCGGGGCAAACATGGCGATGGACGTCGCGCTGGCGCGGACGGTGGAAACGGGCGAGGCCATTCTCCGTATCTACCGGTGGATCCGCCCCACCCTCTCGCTGGGGCGAAACCAGCCGGCCCGCGGACGCTTCGACCCCCTCGCCGCGCAGGGATTGGGCGCGGGCGTCGTCCGCCGGCCGACGGGCGGGCGGGAAGTCCTCCATGACCGGGAGCTGACCTACGCGACGGTTTTTCCGGTCGGGACCTTCGGCGGGCTCCGCGACAGTTACCGACTCGTCAATGCTGCCCTGGTCAACGCCCTCCGATCGCTGGGTGTGAACGCCGCGCTCGCCGATCCTCCGGGGCGCACGCCCGCCATCGGCTCCGGCCCCTGCTTCGAACGCCCCGCCGCCGGGGAAGTGGCGGTGGGCGGCAGAAAGATCGCGGGAAGCGCCCAACGCCGCTTCGGTGGAATCCTCCTCCAGCACGGCTCGCTCCTGCTCGCTCCTTCGACGGTCACCATCGCCGCACTTCGGGCACCACCTTCGGCCGAGGTGGGATCCGGAGAGGGTGGTCCTCGGTCGAGCCGCGGAGAGGCTGGGATGGACGGGCACGGGCCGGGAGGGGCCGGGAGGGATCCGACCACCCTCTCGGAACTCGTCGCGGGCCCTGTGGCCTTCCCTCGAGTCGCGGCTGCCGTCGAGGCGGCGATGGCGGGAACGCTCGGCGGGAAATGGAGCCGCGGGGAAACGAGCCCGGTCGCGCGGGTGGTGGCGGAGGAGCTCCTTTCCCAATATGAATCGGCTGGGTGGACCTGGCGGCGATAGCCTCCCACGTACTCCCGGCCGGAAACCTGTCGAGCACCTCCGCCGCGGAGCGCCCATGAAGCCCCGATCTCTCGCGACCTCCTGGGCCTTCCTCGTCTTCTCCCTGGCCGCCGGGTGCGGAGACCAGGCGGCGCGCTCCCTCGCCGGGCTCCCGGAGTTTTGCCGAGATGTCCTTCCCCGGGTGGCCGAGCACCTCGCCGGTTTCGAGCATCCGACGGGAGAGCGTTACGGGGGAACCGCGGTCGTCGGAACGATCGGAGAGCTCGCGGACGGAATGAACGCGCTGGTCTCCTCCGCGTACGAGTCCACGCAGCACCAGACCTTTCTCAACCTGATGACGCTGATCCGGTTCGACGGGGGCTTCGAGCCGGAGCCCTACCTGGCCCGGACCTGGGAGCTGAACGAGGAGAGCACGGAGCTCACCTTCCACCTTCGCGACGACGTCTTCTGGCACGACGGGACGCCGACCACGGCGCGCGACGTGGAGTTCACTTACCTGCGCGCCACCGATCCGGCGACCGCCTTCCCGAACCAGGCCTTCTGGACCCACTACGTTCCCGGTCCGGACGGGGTCGAAGTTCTCGACGACCACACCATCCTTTTTCGCCTTCGCCCCCATGCGGAGCTCCTCGATCCCTGGCGCGCCACGGCGATCATGCCGGAGCACCTCCTTCGCGACGTTGCCCCCGCGGAGCTCCGCCAGCATCCGTACGGAAATCGGTGCCCGGTGGGGAACGGCCCCTTCGTGTTCGAGGACCATCGGGCGGACGCGAGTTGGAGCTTCGTGCGGAATCCGGCCTTCCCGGAAGGGCTCGGCGGGCCACCATACCTCGCGCGTTACGTCCTCCGGATCATCCCGGAGCAGACGACGCTCCTGACCGAGCTGCTCACGGAGAACATCGACTTCATGATCAATCCGCCGGCGAGCCAGGAACCGCAGATCACGGGGGCTTCCCACCTCCAATTCCGCACTTTTCCCTGGCGTTCGTACGATTTCGTGGGTTGGAACACACGGCGGCCGCAGCTCGCGGACGCGCGCGTGCGCCGAGCGATCACGATGGCGACGAACCGGGCCGAGATCGTGGAGGCCCTCCTCCTTGGTTACGGGGAGGTGGCGAACGCGGGAGTTCCTCCGATCCATTGGGCCTTTCACGAGGGAAACAGGGACGCCCTCCCTTACGATCCCGCGGGTGCGCGCGCCCTCCTCGACGAGGCGGGGTGGGTGGACCGAGACGGGGACGGAATCCGAGAGAACTCGGAGGGAGTCCGTCTCGATCTCTCGATCAAATACAACGATGGGAATCAGGACCGGCAGGACATCGCCGAGATCATGCAAGCCCAGCTCCGAGAAGTCGGGATCGCGGTGCGGCCCCAGGTGGTCGAGTGGGCCACCCTGCTCAGCCAGATCAACACCCCCGAGGTGCGCGACTTCGACGGAGTCGTGATCGGATGGGTCGCGGAGTTCAGGCTCGACGATACCGACCTGCACCACTCGCGGAATTTGAATCAACCCTACGGCTGGTCGGGGACGAACGACCCGCGCCTCGACCTCCTCCTCGACACCCTCCCCCTCATCGTGGACCGGGCGGAGGCGATTCCGCTCTGGCACGACTACCAGGAGCTCCTCGTTGAGGTTCAGCCTTACACCTACCTCTATTTTCCTCTCCGGCGGGCCGGGCTGAACCGGAGGCTCCAGAACGTCGTTCTGGACGCGCGCGGGGAGTGGGCGGGAATCCAGGAGTGGTGGATTCCCGCCGACCGTCGCAGGGCGAGCGCACCCTGAGGCCGGCCGCTTCGGTGAGGCGCCGGGGCCCCCGGGCCCCCGCGAAGCTCTGAGCGGGGCTTCCCTGGCGCCGCCATGATCTCTTTCCTCCTCCGGCGCCTCCTCGGGGCGATCCCGCTCGTCCTCGGGATCGCGACGATCGTCTTTTTCGTCCTCAACCTCGCCCCGGGGGATCCGGTCTCGATTTACACCGCCCCGAACGTCTCCCCCGAGGTCCTCCAGCAGATGCGGGTGAACATGGGGCTCGACCAGCCCATTCCCGTGCGTTACGTCCGCTGGATGAAAGCCATGCTGCAGGGGGACTTCGGCGTTTCTTTCGCGCGGAACCAGCCGGTGCGGGACGTGATCGCACAGATCCTACCGAACACCCTGATCCTTTCTGCGAGCGCGATCGTCCTCGCTTTTCTCGGTGGGATCCTCATCGGGGTCATCCAGGCGATCCGCCAGAACTCGTGGGTGGACAACCTCCTGAGCCTCATCTCCCTCTTCTTTTATTCGATGCCTTCGTTCTGGCTCGCCCTGATGCTGATCCTGGTCTTCAGCCTCGGGGCGCGGAACGTCTGGGAGTGGCCCTTCTGGCTTCCCGCCTCGGGGATGACTTCGGTGGACTATCCCTTCATGACCGCCGCGGGGCAGATCCGCGATCGGATCGCGCATCTCATCCTTCCGGCGGCCTCCCTCGCACTCGTTCTTGCCGCCGGAATCGCGCGCTACACGCGGGGAAGCATGCTCGAGGTGATCCGACAGGATTACGTTCGCACCGCGCGGGCGAAGGGACTCCCGGAGGGTCGTGTCATCTTCCGGCACGCCCTTCGGAACGCGCTCATCCCGATCGTGACTCTCCTCGGCCTTTACCTCCCCGTCCTCTTCAGCGGAACCGTCTTCATCGAGACGGTTTTCGCCTGGCCCGGAATGGGAAAGCTCGTCGTGGACGCGATCGCGCAAAGGGATTACCCGGTCGTGATGGCGAGCGCCTTCATCTTCGCGCTGATGGTGGTGGTCGGGAATTTGATGGCCGACCTCCTCTACTCTCTGGTGGACCCGCGCATTCGTTATGACTGACGGCGCGCGCGGACGTCTCGCCTTCGCCCTCCCCGGGCTTCACCAGCTCCTCGCGGGGCGCGCTCTCGCGGGGCTCCCGCCCCTCCTCCTCTGGTTGGCCGTCGTCACGGTCGTCGTCACGCGTTGGAACCGGATCGCAGCGGCGCCCGGTGGGCCGTGGGACCACCGGATCGCGCTAGCGGCCCTCCTCGCGGCCGGGGCGGGGTCCTGGCTCTGGTCGGCACGGGACGCGCGGCGGAGCGAGGCAGAGCGGACAGGCGCGATGGGCGGTCCGGAAAGGGCCGCGACAACGCAGTGGACGCTGGCACTCCGCGCCTTCCGGAAGAATCGGGTCGCCGTGGCGGGGCTCCTGGCGGTCGCGGCGTTCTACCTCGTCGCTCTCCTCACTCCCTTCCTCGCCCCCTTCGATCCCGCGGCCCAGGGAAATCTCCTCACCGAGCGGTTTCTTTCCCCCTCGGCGGCGCATCCTCTCGGGACGGATCAGTTCGCCCGTGACGTCCTCTCCCGGATGCTCTATGGGGCCCGCGTCTCCCTCTCCATCGGATTCATCGCGGTGGGGATCTCGATCTCCATCGGAACGATCGTCGGCGCGGTGGCCGGATTCATCGGCGGACGGGTGGACTCCGTCATCATGCGGTGCGTGGACATGGTGATCTCCTTTCCCCGTCTCATTCTCCTCATCACGATCATTGCCGTGTTCGAGCCCTCGATCTTCTTGATCGTGGCCGTCCTGGGGCTCACGCAGTGGCCGCAGACCTCCCGGATCGTCCGGGGGGAGGTGCTGAGCCTCCGCGAGAGGGAGTTCATCCAGGCGGGGCGTGCGCTCGGATTCTCCCGACTCCGGCTGATCTTTCGGCACCTCATTCCCAACACCCTGGCGCCGGTGATCGTGGCGGCCACCCTCGGAATCGGCGACACGATCGTCCTCGAGGCGGGGCTCTCCTTCCTTGGGATGGGCGTCCAGCCACCGACCCCCTCCTGGGGAACGATGGTGGCCGACGGGCGGAACAATCTCCTGGGGGCATGGTGGATCACCACCTTCCCGGGACTCGCGATCGTCCTTACCGTCCTTTCGTTCAATCTGGCCGGGGACGGGCTGCGCGATGCCCTCGACCCACGCCTCAGGAGCTGATGTGACACTTCTCGCCGTCGACAACCTGCGGACCTACTTCACCGTGGACGGGGGCACCGCCCGCGCGGTGGACGGCGTGTCCTTCGCGGTGGAGAGGGGCGAGGCGGTGGGAATCGTCGGGGAGTCCGGGTGCGGGAAAACCGTGACCTCTCTCTCGATCATGGGGCTCGTTCCAAATCCCCCCGGAGCGATCCTGCCGGGGAGCTCGATCCGGCTCGAGGGGGAGGAGCTCGTGGGGCTCCCCGAACCCCGGCTCCGCACGATCCGGGGGAACGACATCGCGATGATCTTCCAGGAGCCCATGACCTCCCTCAATCCCGTCTTCACGGTGGGAAGCCAGATCCAGGAAGCGCTCGAGCTCCACCGCCGCCTCGGGAGGAAGGAAGCGCGCCGGGTGGGGATCGGGCTCCTGAAGGAGGTGGGAATTTCCGAGCCGGAGCGCCGCTTCGACGAATATCCGCACCAGCTCTCCGGCGGAATGCGCCAGCGCGTCATGATCGCGATGGCCCTCTCCTGCGAGCCCGAGATCCTCATCGCGGACGAGCCGACTACCGCGCTCGACGTGACCATCCAGGCCCAGATCCTCGACCTCCTCGAGCGCCTTCGAAGACAGCGGGGAATGGCGGTCCTCCTCATCACGCACGACCTGGGTGTCGTCGCGGAAGTTTGCGACCGCGTCATCGTGATGTACGCCGGGCAGATTGTGGAATCGGGCTCCGTTCACGACATCTTCCTCCGGCCGCGTCACCCCTACACTCAGGGGCTCCTCGATTCCCTTCCCAAGCTCGCGGAAGGGGAAACCCGGCTCCACCCGATTCAGGGCGTTGTCCCGAGCCCGACCGCCTGGCCCGAAGCGTGCCGCTTCCGCCCCCGCTGCCCCCACGCATGGGAGCGCTGCGCCCAGGAGATGCCGCCCCTCCTCGCGCCGCCGGGGGAGGACGGGGGCCGGGCGTCTCGATGCTGGCTCGAGGAAGAGCCGGAGCGCCGGAGGGACCCAGCGGTCCGGGGAGAGGCTCAGCGATGAGCTCCGCTTCGCACGATGACCCGCGGAGCGGGAGCTCTCCGGTGGTCTCCCGAAGTGCCTCGCCCCCGGCCGAGCCGCTCCTCTCCGTCCGGGACCTGAAGAAGTACTTCCCCATCGGAAAGGGGGTGCTCCCTCGAAGCAAGGGTTGGGTGAAGGCGGTGGACGGGATCTCCTTCGACCTCTTCCGGGGGGAGACCCTTGGGCTCGTCGGCGAATCGGGGTGTGGGAAGTCCACCGCAGGGCGCGCGATCCTCCGGCTGATCGAGCCCACCTCGGGAGAGATTCGATTCGGGGGTGAAGACGTGCTCGCCATGGAGCGCGACGCGCTCCGCCGGCTGAGGAGGCGGGCTCAGATCGTCTTCCAGGACCCTTACTCCTCCCTGAATCCCCGAATGACCGTCGGGCAGATGCTCGACGAGGTCCTACGAGTTCATCGGCTGGGCGGGGACCGGGAGGGACGGCGGCGCCGGGTCCGGCAGCTCCTCGACATCGTCGGTCTCCTCGCTGAACATGCCGACCGCTATCCGCACGAGTTCAGCGGGGGCCAGCGCCAACGGATCGGGATCGCGCGGGCCCTCTCCGTGGAGCCCGACTTCATCGTTTGCGACGAGCCCGTCTCGGCGCTGGACGTCTCGGTCCAGGCGCAGGTCGTGAACCTCCTGAAGGAGCTTCAGAAGGAGCTCGGCCTCACCTACCTCTTCATCGCGCACGACCTGGCCGTAGTGGAGCATGTGAGCGACCGGGTGGCCGTCATGTACCTCGGGAGAATCGTCGAGACGGCCCCGGTCGCTTCACTTTACCGGAATCCCCAGCACCCTTACACGCGGGCCCTCCTCTCGGCGGTGCCCCGGCCCGACCCCTCGCTCCGCGACGCCCGGAGGCGGATCGTGCTCGAGGGAGAGGTCCCTTCCCCGGTCGCGCCCCCTTCGGGCTGCGCCTTCCATCCCCGGTGCTGGTATCCCCTCAGGGATCAGGCATGCGCCCGGATCGAGCCCCCCCTGGACCCGGTCGGATTCGAGCACGCCGCCCGGTGCATCAAGCTTGAAAAGGGAGGTCTCGCGGGTGGGAGGGAAGTGACTTGACATGGTCCGCGGCCGGTTCCATTATCCCACCCTCCGAAATCATTGGCTCAACACGTTCCGGTCCCTTTGTCGGAATGTGAAGTCGTTTGCACCCACATCGCCGGGAGGTCCACTTGGTCGGGTCACTTCAGCTCTACAGCTCCCTACTCCAGCTCGCCGGGCTCGAGTCCCCAGAGATGTCGCCGATGGAGTGGCTCCAGTTTTCCTGGGACGAGATGGGGTTCATGCGCTGGCCACTGGGGCTGTGCCTCGTCTTGGGGATCCTCCTGATCATCTGGAAGTTCGCGGACCTCATGGTGAAGAGCGCACGGACCAAGAGGATTCTCTCGACGGTGAACGGGCTGCTCGCCGAGCAACGCGTCGAGGAGGCGATGGAGGTCTGCCGGGGATCGAACTCCCCGGCGGCGAACATCCTCTTCGCGGGCCTCGAGCGCCGCCAGGAAGGGCCTGAGCGGGTCATGAAGGCTGTCGAGAACCAGGGGCTCCTGGAGCTCACGAAGCTCGAAAGCGGGTTGGTCTGGTTGGCGACCCTCACGAACGTCGCTCCGCTCCTCGGCTTCCTCGGGACCGTGGTCGGGATGATCATCGCCTTCGAGGCCATCGAGCTCGCGGGCGAGGTCGATCCGACGACGGTGGCCGGAGGGATCAAGGTTGCGCTTCTCACGACGGCCGCGGGACTCGCGATCGCCATTCCGGTGAGCATCGCCCACAATTATTTCGTGTCCCGGATCGATTCGCTCGTGATCGACATGGAGGAGTCGGCCCAGAAGATGATCGACACGATCCACGCGATGGGAGGCCGGCAGGTCTGATCCCGCCTCTCGTCCCCGCGCCGGCGAACGAAGTCTCCGGGGCGGCCGGGCGGTAGCCGAAAGGGGGCCATCCCGGGTGCGGGGTGGCCCCCTTTCGCTTCCCCCTTCCACCGAGCGAGCCCCATGGTCGAGGTCCCCACCAAGAAGGCCCCGCGGCTTTTTCTGATCGACGCCTACGCGCTCATTTACCGGGCCTTCTTCGCCTTCGTCAACCGACCCCTGACCAACTCACGCGGGGAAAACACCTCCGCTCCGTGGGGCTTCATCAACTTCCTCCTGGGAATTCGGGAGAAATACGCCCCGGACTACCTCGCGGTCGTTTTCGATTCGGGGATGAGCCACCGGGAAAAAGAATACCCAGCGTACAAGGCGACGCGGGAGAAGATGCCCGACGAGCTGCGCGCCTCCCTCCCCCGGGTGCGCGCGCTAGTGGAGGCATTTCACGACGAAATCGTCGAGCTCGATGGATACGAGGCCGACGACGTGATCGGAACCCTCGCCCGGAAGGCTCAGGAGCGGGGGATCGAAGCCGTGGTCGTCTCCGGCGACAAGGATTTCCACCAGCTCGTGGGACCGGGGGTGCACCTTCTCAACCCAGGACGGGGCGGCCCGACCGGGGTCGCAGCCGAGTGGGTGGACGAATCCAACGCCTCCGAACGCCTCGGCGTTCCCCCCGACCTGGTGGTGGACTATCTGGCCCTCGTCGGCGACGCCTCGGACAACGTTCCGGGGGCGCCGGGAATCGGGGAGGGATGGGCACGGCGGCTCCTGAAGGAGATCGGCCCCCTCGAGACCCTCCTCCAAAACCCCGGCTCGATCCCCTGGAAGGGGAAGCGCGACTCGCTCATCGAAAACGTGGAGCAAATTCGCCTCTCCCGGCGCCTTGTGACCATCCAGCGCGACCTCCCCGTGGAGCTCGACCTGGAGCGGCTGAAGGTCCGGGAGCCGGACGTGGACCGCCTTCGCGAAATCTGCGTGGAGCTAGAGTTTCGCACGCTCATTGAGAAGTTTTCCGCGGGGGGAACGCCGGCTCGGTCGTCGCCGGAGAACGCTCCGTCTTACAGGGCAGTCACCGAGGCGAACGAGATCGCGGCGATCGCGCGCGTGGCGAAGCGGGCGGGACGCCTCGCCGTGGATACGGAGACGACATCCACCGAACCGATGCGGGCGAAGCTCGTGGGGATCTCCCTCTCATGGAAGGAAGGGGAGGGCGTCTACTTCCCCCTCGCGCACGAGCTCCCTCCGGGAGACCTTCTCGACGATCCCTCGGCCGCGGAGCCTCCGCCCAATCTTCCCCCGCTCTCCGATCCGCGCATGGAGCCTCTCCGGGCGCTCCTCGAGGACGCGGAGCTCCCGAAGGTAGGGCAGAACCTCAAGTACGACCTCCTCGTCTTGCGCCGCGCCGGCCTCGAGCTGGCGGGGCTCGACGCGGACACGATGATCGCCTCGTACGTCCTCGATCCGGGACGCCGACAGCACTCCCTCGACGTCCTCGCGACCGACTTCCTCGGGCACAGCATGATCTCGTACCAGGACGTGACCGGGAAGGGGAAGAGCCAGGTCCCTTTCTCGCAGGTTCCCCTGGACCGTGCCGTGGAGTACGCCTGCGAGGATGCCGATATCACCCTTCGCCTCTGGACCCGCTTCGGTCCCGAGCTCCAGGAGCAGAAGCTGGACCGGCTGTTCCGGGAGCTGGAGATGCCGCTCATCCCCGTCCTCGCGGCCATGGAAGAGGCCGGCATCCGGATCCATCCTCCCCTCTTCGAGGGGATGAGCCTGAAGCTCGAGTCCGAGCTCGAAGCGATCCGTAGCGAGATCTTCAAGGAAGCGGGCGGCGAGTTCAACGTGAACTCGACGCCACAGCTCCGTGAGATCCTCTTCGAGAAGCTCCAGCTTCCTGTGATCCGCAAGACGAAGACCGGCCCTTCGACCGACGCGAGTGTCCTCGAAGAGCTGGCGGCAAGGGGTCACACCCTTCCCATCCACCTCCTCGAATACCGGCAACTCGAAAAGCTTCGCTCGACTTACGTGGATGCTCTCCCTCGGATGGTAAATCCGGAGACGGGGCGGATCCACGCATCTTTCAACCAGACGGTCGCTGCGACCGGCCGGATCTCCTCCTCGGATCCCAACCTTCAGAACATCCCGATCCGCTCCGAGGTCGGACGCCAGATCCGGAAGGGCTTCATCCCCGACCCGGGCAATCTCTTCCTCGCGGCGGACTACTCCCAGATCGAACTTCGTATCCTGGCACATTTCTCCGGCGACGAAGCCTTCGTCACGGCATTCGAGGAGGACATCGACGTCCACCGCCAGACGGCGTCCGTGATCTTCGACGTCCCGATCGAAGAGGTCTCCGACGAACAGCGAGCGCGCGCCAAGACGATCAACTTCGCCACGCTTTACGGGCAGGGGGAGTTCTCTCTGGGGAACCAGCTAGGAATCACGAGGGAGGAAGCGGGGACCTTCATCCGACAGTACTTCGAACGCTTTTCGGGGGTGCGCGCCTTTCTCGACGCGCAGGTTCAAATGGCCCGGGAGAAGGGATATGTGGAGACGCTGAGCGGGCGGCGGCGTTACATCCCCGAGCTCAAGTCGGACAATTGGAACGTCCGCCAGTTCGGGGAGCGGATCGCGCAGAACACCCCGATCCAGGGAACGGCGGCCGACCTCATCAAGGAGGCCATGATCCGGATCCACCGGAGACTCGCGGAGGGGGAGGCCCGCGGCCGCCTCCTCCTGCAGGTCCACGACGAGCTCGTCTTCGAGACTCCGGAAAAGGAGATCCCGGCCCTCCAGGAAATGGTGGTTCGGGAAATGGAGGGGGCGATGCCTCTCAGGGTCCCCCTTCGGGTACATGTGGGGACCGGAGCTTCGTGGTTGGATTGCGAGGGGTGAGGCGTGGGGGGAGGCCGAACGAGGCTCGACCCGGGAGGAGCGGGACCGCGCCCCCCGCTTCCCTAAGCCATTTCTCCCTCTCTCTCCGGCTCTTCCCCTCTCCGGTGTCTCGCGATGAACTCCTCCACGCCGGATGGGAGGAGGAGGTTATCGGCGATCGCCGCGATTTCTTCCGCCTCCTTCCACGCCTCTTCCAGGAGCCAGAGCTCCCCGGCGAGGGCACGGCGCTCCTGCTCTTCGTGGAGCGCCATCTCGAGGGCGAGCTTCGTCGGCGCGGGCATCTTGTTCAGGTAGCCGGGGACACCTTTTCTGTCCCTGTAACCATTTCCGCTTCCGGTCACGACGTCGGCGAGGAAGGCGTCGGGGTGCCCCGCCTCCTCGATCTGCGCGACGGCCGCCTGGACCGCCTCCTTCTTCCCGCCCATGTGGTTGATCTTGGGGACGATCCGGGACAGGTGACGCTCCGCCTCCTCGCCCTCGAAGGGAAACCTCTTCCTTCCCTTCCGCACTTCGAGTGAGTAGCCGGCCCCATCCGCCCCCGGTAGAATGCGAGCCCCTTTCAGATCCTGCCGGTTCAGCTTGATGAGCCGTCCGTCGTCGGTGCGTAGCTTGACCGCAGTTCGCCCCGTGGCCCACGCGTTCCATACAAACCAGGTGTTGGCGCCGATCCCACCCACGAACGTCAGGCTGATCTGGAGGCCCCCGATGAGCGCGGCCCCACCCACGCCATAGAGGATCGCGCGCTTTCGGCGCCGACCGAACTGATCGCCATAGCGCCAGGCCGCGAACTCGGGGCGGAGTGGCCGCCCGATCCGGACCAGCTCGAGCCCCTCTCGGTGCCTCGCCAGCCCCACGTTGTCCGTGGAGACTCGAACCCGTGTGTCCCGGAAGATGCGCTCACAGCTTTCGACAGCCTCCCACCGCTCTTCCATGGGGGTGAGGTTCCAACGCTCGCACTTCCGGCAGACGACCCAGAGGCGCCCCCGCTCGGCGTCGAAGGCCAGGCGGCGTCCGATGGGAAAGTGCTCGATGACTTCGTTGTTTCCGAGCGGGCGGCTGCAGAACATGCAGTTCGTGTACATCGCGTTCCCTCAGGATCGTTGGGCGACCCGACCGAGCGCACTGGGGCCTTCGAGCTCAATACGAGTCGGGTGGTGCAGATGTTCTAACGGCCGGCCACGGTGTGGGGCGACCGGCCCTGGCGCCGCACCCCGCTCCAACGCGTTCGCGGACCCGTGACTACGGCCCGCCGGGCCATGGAGACGCCCCCTTCCTCTCTTCAACTTGGGGCTTCCTTGGTCCGTCCCGACACCCCCGAGACCGGACCCGAGACCCACGAAGAAGACGCGAGGAGGCGAGATGAGCCGGTCGATCAACAAAATCACCCTCATTGGACATGTCGGGAGGGACCCGGAGGTGCGCGAGACCCAGAGCGGCACGAAGGTGGCTCACTTTTCTCTCGCGACGAACCACCGGATCGTCGCCGGCGGGGAGGAGGAGCGCGAGCGTACGGATTGGCACCGGGTTACCCTCTGGAACCGACTGGCGGCGTTCGCGGAGGAGTACGTGAAGAAAGGGGACCGCGTCTACGTCGAGGGGCGGCTCGAGTACGACTCGTACGAGAGGGATGGAGTGACGATTCCGACCGCGGAGGTGAATGTCCGCGAGCTGGTCCTTCTCACGCCGCCGAACAACGGGTCGGGCGAGGGGGAGGAAGAGGACTGAGAAGAAGGTCCCGTGGGGACCCGGAGATCAGTTGGCGGTCCAGAATCCGGAGAGCGACTCACCGTGGGGGCTTTCGCGGAGCTTCTCGAACGCCCGGTTGCGAATCTGGCGGATCCGTTCGCGCGTGACGCCGAGGAGTGAGCCGATCTCCTCGAGGGTGCGCTCCTCGCCGTCGTCGAGGCCGTAGTACAGATAGAGGATCTTTCGTTCCCGCTCGGTCAGATAACTCTCGAACATGGACTCGAGGAAGTCGCGCCGGGCGATCGCTTCGACGTCCTGCTCGATGTCGCTCGAGTCCACTCCGGCGAAGCGCTCCCCGAAGGAGGCGCTGTCGCGGTCGCTTCGGTCGATCGGGGCGTCGAGGGAGAGCTCGCTTGCCGCCACCCGGCGCAGCGCCCGGACCGTGTCAACCGGCTCGACCATGTCGTCGGCGATCTCCTGGTCCGTCGGGGGACGGCCGAGCGCTTGGGTCAGGGCGGTGTTGGTACGGGCGAGGCGGGCGAGGTTCGAATTCTGGTTGAGGGGGATCCGGACGGAACGCGTCTGTTCGGCGAGGGCCTGGAGGACGGTCTGGCGAATCCACCAGACCGCGTAGGAGATGAATTTGACCCCCTTATCGGGATCGAACTTCTTTACCGCCTTCAGGAGCCCCTCATTCCCGATACAGACGAGTTCGGCGAGGCCGAGCCCACGTCCCTGGTACTTCTTCACATAGGAGATGACGAACCGGAGGTTCGCGGTCACCAGGCGCTCGGCCGCTTCCTTGTCCCCGGCCCGGGCGCGGCGGGCCAGGGCGCGCTCCTCCTCGGGATCCTGGATGAGCGGGTACTTCTCCACGTCCTGCAGGTACTGGTCGAAGGAATCCAGACCACGAGACGAGGAAAACATCCGTTCCACGCTACCTCTCTCAAAGGGGTTCGGCAGGAAACCCGACTAGGGATGAGACGTAAAAGATTATGGGGCCCTACGCCTTGCGCGGTATGGCGATGGCCAGGGGCCTCAGGGAGTGCGGTCTCTATCCGGTGGCCAAAAGCTATAAACAGGCGATTCCGGAGTCAAAGGTTTTCGAATCGCTCGAAGACTCCCGCAAGTTCCTCCGGCCCGGGGCCGCCGACCGGAACCATCAAAATCATATCTCCTCCCGGGTCGCGGAGTTCCACTTCTGTGAGAAGGGGACTTCGGATTGGGACTCCAATCACGCGGTGCGCGAGCGGGAAACCCTCGCGCACGCGACCGGACCTCGGTAGGAACCATGGTCCCTCGGCGCTGGCGACGAGCCACCCGTCCTGGAAGGAGCGGCCCCCGTCCCTGCGAAGGAGCGCCGCAGGCGCCGCCCGGATCCCGGCCTTGCCATCCAGGTGCCCGGAACGAACGCGGCGCGCGACCCGGCTCGGAAGTGCGCGGCGATGGCGCCATCCCGACCGTCCCGCGGCAACCCGGAAGAGTCCGACCAGCGCCACGAGGGAAAGCCTTCCAGCGCGGTACGCAGGGCCCCCTCCCGCCGCGAGCGCCACGAGCACGACGCCGGCAAGGAGCGCGGCCGGCCCGGGCGAGAGAAGGGTGAGCCAGAGGAGCCCGAGCGCGCCCGTGTCCGCGCCGAGCTTCTGGATCCACCTCCGCGCGGGGACAATCCCGCCCTGATGGTCGAGTGTGATCCAACCCAGGCGAAGGAGCTGAAGCAATCCGGCCGCAACTCCGGTGCCGAGGGCCGCCGCGGCTTTCCCGGCCACTCCCCCCTCAGGAATCACGAGAAGGGCCAGAAGCCCGGCGGCGATCGCGCGCACCCCGACGTTTCCGCCCTCCCAGACGAGCTCGGGGATCCGCCGCCGCCGGACCATCCATCCCAGCAGGTAGAGAAGGGCGGCGGGGACCATGACGGAGGGCGTCGCGAGGAACTCGAGGTCGCCGGGGAGGGGGGGCGCCGCCGGGACATGCGGGACGACCGCCAGTCCGAGGAGGGTGAGATACATGACGACCCCGAGAGCCAGAGCCAGCGGCACGAGGGCCGCCCACTCCGGAACCGGGAGCTCCTGAAGGAATGTCATCAGGGAGGGGACGCAGCCTCCGGAGCCGAGAGAACGAGGCTCGCGTTGATGCCTCCAAACCCGAAGGAGTTGCTGATCACGTGACGAAGGGGCTGCGAGCGCCCTTCCCCGGAGACATAGTCGAGATCGCAGTCCTCTCCGGCCTGCTCGAGGTTCAGCGTCCCCGGGATCCAGCCGTCACGGATCGCGAGCGCGCAGACCGCGGCCTCGATCGCGCCGGAAGCTCCGAGCGCATGCCCGTAGTAGGCTTTCGTACCGCTCACCGGGATCCGCCCCGCGCGTTCGCCGAGCGCGATCCGGATCGCCCGAGATTCAGTGGAGTCGTTCAGGGGGGTCGAGGACCCATGTGCGTTCACGTAGTCCACTTCGTCCGGTCCGACTCCGGCGCTCGCGAGGGCGTCGGTGATGGCGCGTGCGGCCTGTAGTCCGTCGGGGCGCGGCGCCGTCATGTGGTGGGCGTCGTTTGTCGTCCCATACCCGGAGATCCGAGCGTACAGGGGCGCCCCTCGGGCGCGGGCCCGCTCCTCCTCCTCCAGGACGAGCACCGCTCCACCCTCTCCCATCACAAAGCCGTCACGGTCCCGGTCGAACGGGCGGCAAGCGTGCGCCGGATCGTCGTTTCGCGTGCTCATCGCCCGAATCAGCGCGAATGCGCCAAACGTGAGGGGGGCGAGGGGGGCTTCGATCCCGCCCGCAAGCGCAACGTCAGCGCTTCCATCGCGAATCAGGCGAAACGCGTCCCCGACTGCGATGGTGCCGGACGCGCAACTCATCGCGTTGGTCGAATTGGGCCCATGGAAGCCGAACTCGATGGCCACGTTGCAGCTCGATGCTCCGCAATAGACGGTGAGGGCGAGGCGGGGGTCCACCCCCCGCACGCCGGCGCTGATGAAGCCATGCATCTGCGCTTCCGCGTGGGCGATTCCGCCGAGGGCCGAGCCCATCTGGACCGCGACGCGGTCCCCAGGGAGCGTGGAGGTGTCCAGCCCCGCGTCGTCCAGCGCCTGGTGGGCAGTCGCGAGAGAGAGCTGACCAAAACGATCGAGCCGCCGAACCTGGTTTCTCTCGAGGAAGTCCTCGGGGTTGAACTCATTCGCCTCGGCCGCGATCTGCGTCCGAAAGAGTGAGGCATCGAAGCGGGTGATCTTGGCGACGGGGGATCGGAGGACGCGCAGATTCTCCCAAAAGGACTTCACGCCGACTCCCGCCGCAGTCACGATACCGATCCCGGTCACGACTACGCGGCGCGGGAGTGGCGCCCCATTCGCTCTCCAACTCGCAGCCGCGCCGGCTTGATCCTTCTCGGTTCCGTTCGTCGCACCCTCGTCCCCCGTCCGGCCGGTCACGTCCCGTCCCCGTGTGCGGCTTCGGCGGCCCGTACGATTCCGGCGAGTGTGCGTCCGGCGATGTGCGAGATGAAGTGGGGTCCAATCACCAGGCTGGCCGCTAGATTGCCGATCAGGGGCCAACGAGGCCCCGACCACTCGTGGACGATTTTCATGCGCGTCTTCTCCTCGCTCTCACCGCGCACCTCCCAGAGGACCTCCATTCCACGGGTGATCCCCCCGATATGACGGTAGCGCACGCGACCCGCGTCCAGATCCGGCTCCATCTCCGAAACCCACCAAATCGGCCAACGAAATCCCGGAAAGTGGCGCCAGGCGGCCATCTCCACGACCCCGTCCGCGAAGCCCCGCCTGTCGCGAAAGGTGACCCAACGGTAGTGCGGGAGGTGGTCCGGCCACCGCTCCACGTCGGCGGCGAGACGCAGGCATATCTCCCGAGGTGCCCGTGCGACCGCCTCATCCACCGTCCGCATCGAGCCTCCGCGTGTCTTCGTTCATCCCGACCCCGGCTCCCGCCGCCGGCACGTCTCCCGTGACTCCGGCGAGAAGCCGCCCCCCCGCCGGCCAGCGGCCCAGAATCGCCAGAGCCGGTTCTCGGAGCGCGGGGCGCGAAACCACCCCCTCCACTGCCCTTTGGACCCGGCGCCCGGGCGAGAAGGCCCGGGCCAACGATCGTGCGTACCCGTCGAGGGGCGTGCGGTCGACGAGCCGCGTCACCCGCCGTGGCTCCGAAGGGGACGACTCCCGCGGCCGCTTCAACGCGCGATCGATCGCCTCCGCTGCGAGCTCCGCTCCACGGAGGGCGCGAAAGATTCCCTGACCGGTGAGTGGATCGTAATACCCGGCGGCGTCTCCCACGAGGAGGGTCCTCCCAACCACCACCGCGCTCGTGGGGCAATCGAAGGGTCCGCTCCCCCAGGGCCCCGCCTCCGGTCGGGGTTCATCCACCCAGTCATGGGTAAGGCGCCCCAGTCGGTCCCGGAGGAGGGCCCACCCGCGTCCACGCAGCCCCTCGCTTCCCTTCCCCTCGACCACGAGGGTCGCGTTCCACCGGTCGTCCTGGCCGGGGCCGCCAGGCACCGGAGCGAGTCCCACGGTGATTCCGCTCGCCAACAAGAGGCGGCCCCGGTCGCGGGTCGGACCGAACCCGCGAATGCGCCAGGTCAGAGAGCTCTTTCGGAGACGAGGCCTCCGACGGAGCGCTCCCACCTCCCGCGCCACGACGGAACGCAGGCCGTCCGCGCCCACGAGTATATCGCCCTCGAGAACATACTTTTCTCCCGAGTGCCTGTCGCCCGAAGCGCGGGCCGCGGCATCGGAGCTGCCCGCTACGACGTGGCGGACCCTGACCCCCTCGATGACCCGAACACCACGCCTCCTCGCTTCCGCGAGGAGGGCCGCGTCGAAGGTGCGCCGGTCGACACCAAGCGCCCGCGCTCCTCCGGGAAACGCCGCCCAGGCCGACCGCCCACCCGGCGTCACCAACTCCCACCCGCGGAGAGTGACCGGACTCGTGGCGTAGACACCCGAAAGGAGCCCGAGCCTCCCGAGCGCGGCCACCGCTCCGGGATTCACGCACTCGCCACACGCCTTGGGACGCGGAAAGGTGGCGCGGTCCGCGAGGAGCACGGACCGCCCGCGGCCGGCGAGCTCGGCCGACAGGGCAGCGCCGGCCGGCCCGCCTCCCACGACGATCACCTCGGCCGAAAGGGTGGTCATGGATGCCCTTCCAGCACGAGTCGGAAGGGAAAGTGCCTCCGGACCCGCGGGGAGCCGAGCGGAACTCTTCGGGCCAATGCCCCGAGTTCCGATGGGGTGAACGACCGGAGCACCGACACGGGCGCGTCGTGACGCGTCACAGGGTCGCCCCGCCACCAGGTCTCCGCAAGGAATCGAGCGCCGAGGTAGTGAAGGGGATGGCGTTCCAGATCGCTCACGATCACTCCAGACCGGCTCACTCGGGCCATCTCGGAGAGGACGGTCACGCAGTCCGCATCGTCGAAGTGGTGGAGCGTGAGGGTGGCGGTGCTCACATCGAAGCTCCCGTTCGCGAAGGGGAGCGCCCGTGCGTCCGCCTGCACCAGTCCGAAGGTGCTGTCTTCGGCGAGGGCCTCGAGGCGGGCTACTTGGAGGGCGCGAGGATGGAGGTCCACCCCCACCCATCGGAGCCTGGTCCCTGTCGAAGCGAGCCAGGGTGCGATACGCCGGGGCACGGCACCGTTCCCCACCCCGACGTCGAGGAGGGAGAGGGTCCCACGCCCCACGGTGAAGGGCGCGATGTGCCTCTTGAGGGATCGAATTCCTCCGATGTACCGATTTGCGCGCTCCACATTCCCGAGGGCGAGGCGAAGGGCCGTCGTCGAGATTTCCGGCTCGTCTAGGAGCTCGTGCCCACGAATCCTCGGACCGGAACCGGGGAAGGCGCCGAACCTGCTCACTCCCATGCCCTGGCAGCGCCGATTCGCCGTGGAATCGCGGTCACCGCGCGCCCTCGTCTCGCGCGGCGCCCACGTAGTCGCTCTGGATTCCGCTTCGCCGGCTTCGAGCGAGCTGGGGGTTGCGTGTGTCCCCGATCACCCCAATCCACTCCTTCGCAGAGATTCTGAGGATCGGCGATCCCGTCTCGGCACCCCGTCCGACCGGATATGCGAGATCGAATCGTATGACCGACGAGCTCCCGGCCGGAAACCCGACGCGGAGCCCCGCGCCGAGAGTCCCCTTCCACGCGGAGTCGGCGCCGAAAGGGGCATCCCCGCCCCAAACCGTTCCGGCATCGCCGAAGACCGTCAAGCCCAGGTCGAGGAATTCGGGGAAAGGATTGGGGCTCCCCAGCCGCGCTTCAATGGAGATCACGACCCGCCTCCCTCCAGGAAACTCCGCATCGCCGAATCCGCGAACCCCCTCGGGCCCTCCGAGGGTGATCTGAAAGGGAGAGGTCGCTCTCCAACCGCCATGGAAGGCGCCTCGGAACACGAACGATTGCACACCGGTCCATTCCGGTGTCAGAAAAAGAGTGCCCTGGGTCTCCACGAGGACGTCCCGCCAACCCGCGGGGCCCGCTTCGGTCGCGTCCAGACGCCTCCCTTCCACACCGACCCGGAGCTGTCCCACGCTGTGCGGTCTTGCCCATCCCGCGAGGAGCGAGCCACCCGTGAAGAGGTCGGAAGGGCGGTCGCCTCCCCCCGCACCGCCGACGCTCCGCCCCGCAGTAATTGTGGCCTCCCACCCGCTCGGCACATCCCGCTCCCCGTACACGGCGTCCAAGCCGCGGAGCGTCTGAAACTCCAGCCGGCGTGCGCCAAAGAGCAGATTCATGCGAACCGCACGGCGGCTCGTCATCTGCGGGAAGATGGCATCCGTGAGCTCCGAGCCGGCCTGAATCCGATTGGAAAAGTCTCCGTCGCGAATGGCTTCGATTTCCCCATCCCCCACGTCCACACGCTCCACCGAGACGCCGCCGCCGAGAAGATAGAGACGGCCGGGAGCACCGAAGCGGCGCGCGAGGGAAAGCTCGATTTGCTGCGCCCGATCGGGCACGGTCACATGAGAGATCTCGTTTCCAGCGGGAAGGACGTACGCGAACAATTCCTGACGACGGAAGACTCGCTGTCGATGAGCGGTACCAATCAGCTCACCCACGAAAGGGCGAATCAAAGTCACCGAACCGCTGGACCCGCCCCGGTTGTGGCTGACGCCGACGAGGGCGTCGAGATCGCTGCCACGGACTCCCGGGACCTCGAGCGTTCCTCCCAGTTCGTGGAGCCCGCCCCGGTCCGCCCAGGAGAGGCCGAGGGTGATCCCCCTCCCGAGGAGGTTCTCCTCGGTGATCGCCGCACTGCTAAACTGGATCCCGCCGCCCAGGGCGACTCCGAGCCGAACCTTCGTCGTCCACTCGTCCCGCGTGCTCACGACGACGCGGCGGTTTCCCTCTTCCGCCGGAAAGCTGGCCACTTCCGCGCTGGCGATGAATCGGAACTCCCGAAGAATTCGCGCGCTCTCCACGACCTGGCGCGCGTCGTAGCAGCCGCCCGTGCTGAAAAGGATCTCGCTGGCGATGAAGTCTTCGCGCGTACGGATGTGGACCCGGTTGGCGAGCTCGTACGCCCACACCAGCCGCCCTTCGTCCGGCAGGTCTTCCGGATCGAAGATCGAGTGGTTCTCGATCAGCACCTCGGTCACCCTTCCCTCCGGACAGGCCTCCTGAGCCTCGATGCGGAAAGCCGGCACGAGGAGGAGCACGAAGGCGAATAGGGCGAGTGAGGTATTATGCATGGCTGGATTCATGGAACTGGGAAGGCGCATTCATCCTACACCGCTGCGAGCGATCCCGGTCCTAACGGCACGCCCTTCCCGTGTCCCGGGTAGGGGAAAACGAGCGACCTGCCACGAATGCGCCGAGTGGAGTCCCAACAATGATCGAGTCGAAGGAGCCAACGTCCCGCGAGACTCGGGGTCCGAAGAGTCGGCACGGTCTCGACTCACACGGGCTCACCCCCTCCGCACAGGTCCACTGGAACCTCTCTCCGCCCGAGCTCTACGAACGGACACTGTCCCGCGGCGAGGGGCGGCTCGCGCACATGGGTGGACTCGCCGTCGAGACGGCCCCGCACACCGGCCGCTCGCCGCTGGATAAGTTTCTGGTGCGGGATAGAGCGACCGAGGCCAGCGTGGACTGGGGAAGCGTCAACGTCCCGATCTCGTCGGAGAGTTACGAGGAGCTCCGAAAGGAGGTCGTGGCCCACCTGAACGGCCGGGAACTATTCGTCCGAGACGCCCGAGCGGGCCAGGATCCCGCCGCAGGGATCAACGTGCGAGTGGTTACGACTTCGGCATGGCACGCACTCTTCGCCTGGAACATGTTCCTCCGCCCGGGAACTGCCGAGCTGGAGGAGATCCGCCCCGACTTCGTCGTCCTGCACGCGCCCGAGCTCGAGGCGGACCCCGCTCTCCACGGAACCCGGACGGGGACCTTCATCGTGGTGAGCTTCTCAGATCGAACCGTCCTGATCGGGGGGACCCATTACGGAGGCGAGATCAAGAAGTCGGTCTTCTCGGTCCTGAATCACCTCCTCCCGGAGGAGGGCATTCTCCCGATGCACTGTTCCGCGAACGTCGGAAAGGGCGGGGACGTGGCGCTCTTCTTCGGCCTGTCCGGGACGGGAAAGACGACTCTTTCCGCAGACCCCGAGCGGGGCCTCATCGGGGACGACGAACACGGATGGGGAGCCCGTGGCGTCTTCAACTTCGAGGGCGGGTGTTACGCGAAGGTCATCCGCCTCGCCCCCGGAAGCGAGCCGGAGATTTACGGTGCCACGAGGATGTTCGGAACCGTCCTCGAAAACGTAGTGCTCGACCCGATCTCCCGAGAAGTCATGTACGACGACGAAACGATCACGGAAAATACGCGGGCCTCTTACCCGATCGAATACATTCCGAACGCGGTCCCGTCCGGACGGGGCGGGCACCCGCAAAACGTCGTCTTCCTCACATGCGATGCCTTTGGCGTGCTCCCTCCGATCTCACGGCTGACCCCCGACGAGGCGATGTACCACTTCCTCTCGGGATACACGGCGAAGGTTGCGGGGACGGAGCGGGGCGTGACCGAGCCGAAGGCCGTTTTTTCCGCCTGTTTCGGGGCTCCTTTCCTCTCCCGGCATCCGGCGGTCTACGCCCGATTGCTGGGCGAAAAGCTCGAGCGCCATGGGAGCCGAGCCTGGCTCGTGAACACGGGGTGGACCGGGGGTGGAACCGGCGTCGGAAGCCGTATCCGCCTCGCACACACCCGCGCGATGGTCCGCGCCGGGCTCGAAGGAGAGCTCGACGACCTGGAAACGGAACGCGACCCCGTCTTCGGACTTCACGTCCCAGCGCGGGTCCCGGATGTTCCCACCGAACTACTCATGCCTCGGACGGTGTGGAAGGATCCGGACGCATACGACGTAGCGGCGCGACGCCTCGCCGCGATGTTCGAGGAGAACTTCGATCAGTACCGGAAAGGTGTGGACCGCACGGTGGCGGAAGCCGGGCCGGGATGACGGCGAGCGGAAACTCCTGGCTCCTGAAAAGCGAGGCGGCGGACTATTCGATCGACGACCTCGCTCGCGACGGCACTACGCTCTGGACTGGAATTCGAAACTACCAGGCTCGCAATTTCATCCGGGATGGAATGGAGAAAGGCGACCTGGCCCTCTATTATCACACGGGCGGCACGGCGCCCAGCATCGTGGGAGTTGCTCGCGTTGCGGGCGTGCCGGTGCCGGATCCGACGCAGTTCGATCGCAAGAACCCCTATTACGACCCAAAGTCGCCGCCTGACGCGCCGCGCTGGTGGTCCGCGCCCCTCGAATTCGTGGAGAAGCTACCGCGCGCCGTGACGCTTCAAGAGTTGAAATCCGATCCACGGTTGGCGGACATGTCGCTCCTGACGAGGCCACGTCTATCCGTGCATCCCGTGACGGGGAAGGAGCTCGCAACCGTGCTCTCGCTCGGAGGGGCCCGGTAGAGAAACGCGGGCGCTCCTACGTGTAGTGGAGCGGAAGTCCTGTGGCATGCGAGCGCCACTACACTAGCGCGCGCGGGTCGGGACCTCGTCTTCCGCTCGCTCCGCCGCCGCCCGCGCCCTCCGAGTGGCCGGTTCCATCGCGATCTGGATCACTTCGTCCAGGTCGTGAACGAGGTGAACGGTGAGCGTCTCCCGCACCGGATCGGGAATGTCCTCCAGGTCGGCCTCGTTCTCGGCGGGGACGATGATCTCGTTGATCCCCGCGCGCACGGCGCCGAGGACTTTTTCCTTCACTCCGCCGATCGGAAGAACGCGCCCGGTCAGGGTCAGCTCGCCCGTCATCGCCACATCTCTGCGCACCTTCCGCTCGGAAAGCGCCGAAACGAGCGCGGTGGCCATCGTGATCCCCGCGGAAGGGCCATCCTTTGGGATCGCCCCCGCCGGCACGTGGATGTGAACCTCTGTCCCCTTCAGATGGCGCCCCGCGATCCCGAACTCGCGGTGGTGCGCCTTCGCATAACTCCACGCCGCGCGCCCCGATTCCTTCATGACGTCGCCGAGCTGCCCGGTCAGCACGAGCCCGCCTTCCCCGGGCATCACGCTCGCCTCAACGAACATGATGTCGCCGCCCATGGGAGTGTAGAACATGCCGGTCGCCACCCCCGCCTGGTCTTCGAGGCGCATCTTCTCGGGGTGGACCCGTGGCCGTCCGAGAAGCTCGCGGACCTTTTCGGGGGTCACGGCCACCTTGTCCACCTGAGCCGCCGCGATCAGGCGCGCGACCTTGCGGGCGATCTTGCCCAGGGTGAGCTCTAGCTGGCGGACTCCGGCCTCCCGCGTGTAGCTGGAGGTCATCCGCCGGATCGCCTCGTCGGTGATCTCGAGCTCGCCTTCCTTGAGCCCCGCTTCGGCCTGCTGGCGGGGGAGGAGGTATCGTTTCGCGATCTCCAGCTTCTCCTGCTCCGTGTAGCCGGAGAAATCCACACGCTCCATCCGGTCGAGGAGCGGAGCCGGGATACGATCCGCGTAGTTCGCGGTGGCAATAAAAAGCACCTCCGAAAGGTCGAAGGGAATACCGAGGTAGTGGTCCGTGAAGGCGTAGTTCTGCGCCGGATCCAGGACCTCGAGGAGTGCCGCCGAGGGATCCCCTTGAAAAGAAATCCCGAGCTTGTCCACCTCGTCGAGGAGGAAGACGGGATTCTTCGACTTCACCTGGCGCATCCCCTGGATGATCCGGCCGGGCATCGCTCCCACGTACGTGCGCCGGTGGCCGCGGATGTCGGCCTCGTCGCGCGCCCCGCCGAGAGAGATCCGCACGTACTTCCGGCCGAGGGCGCGCGCGATGGACTGCGCGATCGAGGTTTTCCCGACGCCGGGAGGACCGGTGAAGAGGAGAATCGGACCCTTCCCCACACCCGCACCCCTCTTGCGGGGCGTCCCGGCCGTGGAGTCGCCGGTCTCCGGCGTCTCCTGGGTCTCCCCATCGGCACCCCCGTCCTCCTCCACCTCCCCGATCCCATCATCTTCTTCGCCGCCGGCGACCGGGAGCGCGCCACCCAGGACGGACGTGGTCGCGCCCCCGTTCCGACCTCCCGCTCCCACGTCGCCGTCATGAGCCGGCCCGTCTTCGGACGAAGACTCCTCCTCGACCGCGATTCGCTCCAGCTGGAGCTTCCTCACGGCGAGGAACTCGACGATGCGGTCCTTCACATCCTCCAAGCCGTAGTGGTCTTCCTGGAGGATCTGTTGCGCCACGGCGAGATCGATCTTGTCCTCGGTCCGGAGGCTCCAGGGGAGCTCGGTGATCCACTCCAGGAACGTGCGGATCACCTGGTATTCCGCCGATTGCGGAGAAGTGCGCTCGAGCCGCTTGAGCTCCCGCTCCACCTCGACCCGGGCGTCCTCCTCCAGATCGAGTGCCTCGATCCGCTTCCTGAGCTCCTCGATCTCCTGCTTTTCGTCCTCGTCGCCGAGCTCGCGCTGGATCTGGCGCATCTGCTCGCGGAGGAGCATCTCCCGCTGACGCTCGCCGAGCTCTTCCTGGACGCGCGCCTGAATGTCCTCCTGGGCCTCGATGCGCGCGAGCTCGCGTTCGACCGCCACGAGTGCGCGTCGCATCCGCTCCTCGTCGTCGAGCACCGCGAGTAGCTTCTGTTTTTCGGGCGTAGGAAGGTCCAGATAAAAGGCGACGAGGTCCGCGAAGGAGCCGGGGTCGTCCACCCCCTGGATGAGCTGATTCAGAGCTTCGGCGGGGACGCCCCGGCGGGTGCCGAGCTCGGCCGCGCGATCGCGGAGCTCCTTGTCGAGCGCCTGGAAGGCGGGGTCTTCGAGGTTTCGTGGGGGGAACCGGTTCAGGCGAACCAGGTTCGCCCGGAGCATGTTTCCTTCCCCCGTTTCGTAGTGAACGGCCTCGGCCCTCGTATCTCCCTGGACGAGAAGCTGAAGCCCGCCACGAACGCGATGCGCCTGGATGACGCGTACGATCGTCCCCACCGAATAGAGGATCTCCGGCGAAGCGTCCTCGGCGTTTTCCTTTTGAGCGACCGCGAAGAGTTGGCGATCGCCGTCGAGTGCGGCCTGGACGGCTTCGACGGTGCCCGGGCGTCCTGCGGAAATGGGAACCGCCACCCCCGGATAAACGACGGTGTCTCTAAGCGGAAGGACCGGAAGGGTGAAACGATCTCCCATGTTCGCTGGCCTTTCTTACGGGTCACGGCGGCGGACGATCGAACGCCCCTGAATTGCCATGTAGTACGGGTAACCCATGCCCGTCTTGCACGAATCCTGCCACCCAAAATCCCCCTGGAACGTGCTGGAACGTGCCGGTTCGGCGGGGGTTCTGTCAAAATGGCCCGCTTGCGCCTCCTTTTCGGCGGTCGGGGTGAGCGCATCTTCGCCGACCCACGCTACGACCCTCCAGAGTTGAATTCGCGAGATGCCCGAAAAGGTCACTTCCTCCGGGTCCGGGTCCCCGATCCGGCGCAAGCCACGGGGCCGCCATTCGGGCATTCGCCTCGGCTCGATCGGGGGATTCGAAATCTCCCTCGATTATTCGTGGTTCATCATCCTCGTCCTGATCGTGGCCTCCTTCACCACGGCGGTGTTCCCGCCCGCGGCACCGGGGCTCGGGCAGGGCGTCTACATCTTCATGGGACTCGTCGGCGCCCTCCTGTTTTTCGCCTCCCTCCTACTGCACGAGCTGGCGCACTCCTTCGTCGCGCGCGCGAAGGGAATCGAAGTCCAGGGGATCACCCTCTTCATCTTCGGTGGGATGGCCCGTACGGCGCGGGAGGCCTCGACCCCGGGGGATGAGTTCCTCATCGCCGCCGTGGGGCCCCTGGCGTCCTTCGCCCTCGCAGTCCTGTTCTACGCCGCCGCGTCCACCGCCCCGACGATCGGGCTCGGTCTCGAGTTCGTCGTCGTGGCGGAATATCTCGGCATCCTCAACCTCATCCTCGCCGTCTTCAATTTGCTGCCAGGATTTCCTCTCGACGGCGGACGCCTCTTCCGCGCGACGCTCTGGCGGTTCACCGGTTCCTTCCGGAAGGCGACGCGGATCGCCTCGGGGGTCGGCCGTGCCCTCGGATGGGGGCTGATCGCGCTCGGAGTTTATTCCTTCTTCTTCGCCGGCGGCGGCTTCATCGGCGGTCTCTGGCTCGTCTTTATCGGTTGGTTCCTCGGGAATGCCGCCCGGATGAGCTACGAGCAGGTCCTTCTCCAGGAGATGCTGAGCCCACTCACCGCCGGGGAAGCGATGTCTCCCAATCCCGAAACGGTGGCCCCGGATCTCCCGATCGACACCCTGGTCCACGACCACTTCCTCCGCATGCCTTACAGCGCCTTTCCCGTGACCGACGACGGCGTCGTGATCGGAATCGTGACGCTGGGGCAGGTGCGGGCTCTTTCGCGCGACGATTGGAAGGAGAAACGGGTCAGCGATATCATGGTACCGTTGGAGGAGACCGTGCTCCTTCCCCCCGAGACGCCGATGACCGTCGTCCTCGAGCGAATGCGGGACGCGGGGACACGGCGGATTCTCGTGGCTCGTGAATGGGAGCTCGTGGGTATCATCTCTTCGACCGATATCGCCCGCTGGCTCGACCGGGCGGCCCTGATGGATTAATAGGTCGCCCCCGATCCGGCATTCTCGAGGGAGCCTCTTGTTGACGTCACCCGATCCGACCCCAAAAAGGGCGATCTTCTCCCGGCTCCGCGCGGGGTTCATTCGCGCTCCCTACCTGCGTGTCCCCGCCCAGGGGCTCGCCGTGGTCTCGCTGGCGCTCATGCCAACCTTCGAGGGGCGCCCGGGAGGGGAATCGGTGGGCGGAGGGTTGATCGCCGCGGAAACGGTGCCGACGGCGGAACCCCTCGCCTTTTATCTGACTCTCGACGCGCCCAACGCGGAGGTCGAGCGCACGGCCTTCGTGCGCCTCGAGGAGGCCATCACCGAGTGGGTGGAGGGCGATAAGCTCCGAGGCGCACTCCAGGTGGACTCGATCCTCGCGCTCTTCCCGACCCTTCGCGATTGGCGCCCCTTGGTCCGCGCCGAGTTGCTCGCGCCGACGGGCGACACGGCGGCGGTGCGCCGATCTCTGGAGGGGCTGGACCCCGATACGGATTACGCCTCCCGCTGGGGATGGCGGGTCCGGGCGGAGTCTCTGATCGAGGCCGGGGATACGGCCGCCGCCCGCGAGGTGGCGCGCGCGCAGGCCGGGATGGAAACGGACGCCTCGAGAGTCGCGGAGCTCTGGCTCTTCGCGGGACGGCTGGGTCTCGAGACCGGAGACTCCGCCGCGGCGCGCGAAGACCTCTGGCGCGTCCTCTCCCTGGGAGAGCGCGGCGCCGCCGCCCAGAGCGCGGCGCGAATTCTGGACCGGAATCGTGCTCCACTCCCCCCGGCGGACGAGCTCCTTCTCGGGCGGTCCCTTCTCGCCGGTGGGACCTGGGAGGGAGCGCATCGCCGGCTCGCTTCCTTCCTGGAGCGGAATTCCCTCTCGCCGGAGGAGGACACCGAGATCAGGCTCGGGGTGGCCCGCGCCCTCTTCGAGGAGCGCCGCTACAGCGAGGCGGAGGATCTGCTCGCGCCCCTCGTGGCGACCGACAGCACTTCCGAAGCCGCCCTGGAAGCCATGTACTGGCGGGGACGGTCGGCCCTCGAGCGGGGCTCGCTCGCGGCAGCGGACGCCTCCTTCCGGAGAGTGGTCGAGCTCGCCCCGGGGTCCGCGCGGGGGAGCGAGGGTTTCACCCTTCTCCTTCAGCACGAGCTCGAATCCGGATTTGGTCCGCGCGCGCGGACTCTTCTCGGTGACCTCTTGGAAGAGGGCGTTCGAGGGTCCACGGCGGAAACGCTTGTGGTCGAACTCGGGACGACCCTCTACCTGGAAGGCGATCTCGAAGGCGCGGCGCGCGTTTTCGAGGCTTACCTCTCCGGCGGCGGGCGCCCGGCCGCGCAACAACAGGCCTCCTATTGGGCCGCCCTGACTCACGAACGGGCCGGATCGAACGAGCTGGCCCGAGCGCGCTTCGCCGAGGCGCGTCTCGAGGACCCCCTCTCCGCATACGGCGTCTTCGCGGGGGAGCGGATCGGCGCCCCCGTTCTCCCGGAGGGGCTCGGACCCGGCCCCCTCCCGGTTCCCGGGCTCGAGCTGGAACTTCGGAACGCGATCATCCGGCTGCGGGTGCATCGCCTCGTCCCCACGAGCGGCTCCTTTTCCTACGAGCTCGCACGACTGACGGAGCACTTCCTTCGGCGGGGGGACGGCGCATACGACTTTGGAGAAGCGCTCGTGGAGGGGGGCTTCCCGCTCGAGGCGATCGTGCTGGGACGGGATCTTCGCCGCATGGAGGAGGAATGGAATCTCCGGCTCCTCCGGATCGTCCACCCTCTCCCCCACCGCGAATTCCTCTTGCGCGAGGCGTCGAATCGCGGACTCGATCCCTTTTTCGTGGCAGGCGTCATCCGCCAGGAATCCGCCTGGGACGCGAAGATCGTGAGCGCGTCCGGCGCGGTGGGGCTCATGCAGCTCATGCCCACGACGGGGCGGGAGGTGGCGGGCTCGCTCGGCATCCGCTTCACGGAGGAGTCGCTCACCGACCCCGAGACGAATCTCCGGCTCGGCACGACCTATCTACGCACGATGCTGGACCGCTTCGACGGTCGCGCCGAAGACGCGCTCGCGGCCTACAATGCGGGTCCGAACCGGATCCGGCAGTGGCGGGACGATCCGGCCTACCGGGACCGCGACGTCTTCATGGAGCATATCCCCTTCGCCGAGACGCGGAATTACGTGAAGGTCGTGCAGCAATACGCCCGCATCTACACGGCGTTGTATGGATGCGGAGAGATGGAGCCCTGCCACGGTCTCTCCTATCCGGACGCCCTCGCCCGGAGCCCCTACGAGGGTCGCGTCCCTGGGATCTCGCGGGCACGCTGACTTTGCCGGGCGCGCCCTCGTCCCGAGGAGCCCGGATCCTCACATGGCCCGGTACGCGGGACCACTCCCTCCTTCCCTGACGGTCCAACGGGGGCCGAGCACGTCGGTCGCCTTGCAGTCCACGCAGTTGGGGGCGTTTACGACGAGCCGGTCGCCCTCCCGCTCGTAAACTCCGGCGGGACAGAGGTGCGCATAAAAGTCCGCCAGCCCCGGCGAGATATGCTCTCCGACGACGAGATGGGAAGGCAGGTCGTCGCGGGTCCGGTTCCCTGAGCGGAAGACTGCGTCGAGCTTGGAGAAGATGAGCTTTCCGTCCGGACGCGGAGGCGTCATCGAGGGCTCCACGACACGCGGGCGCTCGGCATCCTCCTCCATCCGGATCACTCCCCCGGGAAACCGACCCCCCGTCAACGTCATCGCGCCCGCACTGAGGGCGCCCCCCCAGAGGCCGGAACGGAAGGCGCCCCGCATGTTGCGCGTGCGGTAAAGGTCCTCGGCAATGAAGGAGCGGTCCACCGAAGCGGTGTAACTCCGCAACCCAGCCTCGGAGGTGTCTCCCACCTCGAGGGCGCGAAAGATCGCGCGGGCCGCCAGGATTCCCGACTGGACGGCGTAGTGGATTCCCTTCAGCGAAGGGACGTCCACGTACCCGGCGGCGTCTCCGATCACGAGCACCCCGTCTCCGTGGCGCCTCCGGGGAAGAGCGTGATATCCACCCTCCGGAATCGTCTTCGCACCCCACTCGAGAAGCTCGCCCCCCTCGAGAAGGCTACGAACCCTCGGATGCGTCTTGAAGCGCTGGAGAAGGACGTGCGGATCGAGCCGGGCATCGGGCGAGTCGAGGCCCACTACGAGCCCGAGCGAAACGACGTCTTCTCCCATCGGGTAGATCCAGCTCCCTCCGAAGGTGTCCTCGCGGAGCGGCCATCCGAGCGTGTGGATCACGCGGTCGAAGGGACGTGGGACCCGCCAGAGCTCCTTGACCCCGAGAGCGTAAATCTGCGGATTGGTGGAGCCGATCCCCTCGCGTTCCATCCACGCCTGTGTGAGGGAACCCCGCGTCCCCTCCGCGAGCACCGTGACGCTCGCCGCCACTTCCATCGGGGGCGTGAATGCCGCACCGGGATTCCCCTCCCGATCGAGGCCCGCCGGAGCGGTCCGGACCCCGCGCACGCCTCCCTCCGCAACGAGGAGGGAGTCCACCGGGAATCCGGGGAAGACGTTCACCCCGACCGCCTCCGCTTTTTCCCCCATCCACCGCACGACTTCGCAGATCGAGGCGATCCGGTTGCCATGGTTCCGCATAGTGGGGGGAACCGGCACCCTGACCGACGAGGATTCGCGGAGGAGGTAGACCGCCTCCCCCTCGACTTCGCCGCGGAAGGGAAAGGCCGCGTCGGCGACATCCGGAAAAAGCTCGCGGAAGGGGCGCGGGTTCAGAATGGCCCCGGAGAGCGAATGCCCCCCGAGCTCGGCTGCCTTCTCGAGAACCGCGATCTCTACGTTGCCGAGCCCCCCGCCCTCGTCGCGATTTCGCCGCACGAGCTTCGCCAGCTCGATCGCACCCGCGAGACCCGCCGGTCCGCCGCCGACAAAAACGACGTCCATCGGGACCGCCTCGCTCCCGGGCGCCTCTTCCACGATGAGGCGTTCCCGGGGGAGGCGGGGTCTCGCCTTCGCGGGGTGGATGACACTCCCCGCGCCGTTCGCACTGCTCATCTCCCTCCCGGCCTTCCTTGCGGAACCCTCGGGGTATCCGGGTGGTACCCGGAGCCGCGAAGCCGGAAGACTAGCGTCTCCCCTCCTCTCCGTCACGTCGGACCGGCGCCGACCGCCTCGCCCGACCGGGGAAGGCTTTCTCAGGCCACCGGTCCTCCAGGAGCTGCCCGATGCCCGTATCCCTCCCCAAGACGCTTGGAGCGCTAAAGGCATCGGGATACCGATCCCGCTCCGTGCGCGACGAGGTCCGGGCGAACCTCGTCACCAAGCTCAGGTCCGGAGTCGAGCTCTTCCCTGGCATCCGTGGTTACGGCGACACGGTGATCCCGCAGATCGTGAACGCGATCCTCGCGCGCCACGATTTCATCCTCCTGGGCCTCCGAGGGCAGGCGAAGAGTCGAATCCTCCGCCAGCTCGTGGATCTCCTCGACCCCGAGCTCCCGGTTCTCGACGGGACGGAGGTGAACGACGATCCGTACCGTCCCATTTCGAAAGAGGGGCGGCTTCTCGTCGAGGCCGCGGGCGACGACGCTCCGATCGCCTGGGTCCCCAGCTCCTCGCGCTACGTCGAGAAGCTCGCGACACCGGATGTGACGGTGGCGGACCTCATCGGAGACCTCGATCCGATCAAGGCGGCAAAGGGAGGGCACCTCCTCTCCGACGAGCTCACCATTCACTACGGGCTTCTCCCCCGGGCGAACCGGGGGATCTTCGCCCTGAACGAGCTGCCGGACCTGGCGGGAAAGATCCAGGTCGCCCTCTTCAACATCCTGGAAGAGGGGGACATCCAGATCAAAGGCTTCCCGATCCGAGTGGCCCTCGACGTCTTCCTTGTTTTCACCGCCAACCCGGAGGACTACACGGCGAGGGGCAAGATCATCACCCCGCTCAAAGACCGGATCGGAGCGGAGATTCGGACTCATTACCCCGAGGCGGTGGAGACCGGGGTCGAGATCACGGAGCAGGAGGCCTGGACGGATCGCGGAGGATTGCCCATCGAGATCCCCGACTTCATCTCGGAGGTCGTGGAGCGGATCGCCTTCCTCGCCCGGGCCGACAAGCGCATAGATCAGCGCTCCGGGGTGAGCCAGCGCATGCCGATCACCGTCGTCGAAGGGGCCGTCTCGAATGCCGAGCGCCGGGCGCTACGCCTCGAGGAGGAGATAGCGATTCCCCGGATCGGGGATATCTACGCCTCCCTCCCGATGATCACGGGGAAGCTCGAGCTGGAATACGACGGGGAGCTCCAGGGAGCCTCGCGCATCGCGCGCGAGCTCATCTCCGCCGCGGCCAAGGAGACCTTCGACGCGAGGGCTGGTGGCGCAGACGTGGAGGAGATCGTGGAATACTTCGAATCGGGAGGGGCGCTCCAGGTTTCCGACGACGCGGCCGCGGAAGCCTGCGTTCGAGGCTTCGGGCACGTGCCCGGGCTCCTATCCCTGATCGGGGCGGTCGGCCTCGCCGGTGAAAAGAGCCAGCCCGGCGTTCGCGCCGGCGCGTGCGAGCTCGTGTTGGAGGCCCTCGTCGCCGAGCATCGCATTTCGCGCTCCGACGGCGGGTATACGCGCGCCCGCCACGGCAGCTCGTTCGGGAAGGGACACGGCGGAGAGGGGCTGCACGGCTTTCCCCCGATGGGAATGTGATCGGGGGCCACGCCCCTTTTCTCGCGGTTTCTCCCCCTTACGCCTCCGGGGCGTAACGGTAAAGAAGGACGGGCACCGCCGAACCCCGGATCACCTTGTCGGCCACGCTCCCCAGGAGCATTCGGGAGACTCCCCCGCGCCCGGCGGTGGACATCGCGATGAGATCGGCGCCCTCTTCTTCGGCGACATCGAGGATCGCGAGGGCCGGTTGTCCGATCGTGGTCACGCGAGTCACCACCCTTCCCACCGGCACCCTCGTCGCAAGGGCATCGAGGTATTCCTGCGCGGCGGCGGTCACCATCGTTTCCTCCTCTGCGCCCCGCACGACATGGGGAACGTAGGGTGAACCGCACGGAATGAACGGGGGAACGGCCCGGAGGAGGAGGACTTCCGTGTCGCTTCCGGAGGCGAGAGGCGCCGCGATCTCGAGGAGCCGCTCCGCTTCGGGGGAGCCGTCCAGGGGAAGGAGGACGCGTTTGAAGGGCGGCGGGAGATGGGAGAGATCGGTCCGGGAGGGCTCGTCCCCGGGGACGGCATCCTCCCCGGTTGCAGCATCCTCCCCAGTGGGACGGATCAACAGGACGGGAACGGGAGTGCATCGCAGGAAGCCGTCCGCTCTGCTCCCCAGCCAGGCACGGCGAACGGGTCCTCTCCCGTGGGTCGTCATCACCACGAAGTCGGCGGCGGAGTTGCGGAGCCGCTCGACGAGACGGGGGACCACCTCGCCGCCCGTGACCAGGGCGGATTCGAATTTTCCCCGATAGCCCGAGGTGCGGATCCTCTCGAGCACGGAGGCCAGATACTCCGCGCCCATCTGGCGCTCCGCCGACCCTTCGGCCATCGAACGGCCTCCCCCGCCACTCTCGGCATCATTTACAGTCACCAGCTCCACCGCCGCACGCCACCTCCCGGCGAGCGCCAGAGCATAGGGAAGGGCGGCCTCCGCGAAGGCCGACCCATCGAGCGGCACCATGATCCGGGAATACATCGCAGGAATTTTCCTCGGCTGCCCCGAGACTCAGACCTCCTCGGAGACGTGCACGACCAGGACGGGACGCGTCGTGCCCCGGATCACCTTGTCGGCCACGCTCCCGATCACGACGCGCGTCATCCCCCCCCGTCCCCGGCTCGAGAGCACGACGAGATCGGCCTCGAGAGCTCGCGCGCTGTTCACGACCCCGTCGGCCGCTCCCGAGCTTTCGACGACATGGACTTCGACCGGGACCCCGGAGTGGCGATCCGCCAGCGCGGCGAGATACGCGGTGGCATCCTGGACTCGCTCTTGGTGGCCTCGACCACGGATCTCCACGCCCGGCATCCCGTAGATGGAGGTCAACTCGAGCGGCTTCGGCACCACGCGCAGCGCGATCAGAGACGCGCCAAACCGCTCGGCGAGCTCCACCGCGGGACGGAGGGCGCCTTCCGCCAGGTCGGACCCGTCGAGCGGAACGAGAATTCGGTGGAAAAGAGCTTCGCGGCCGCTTCGTTCTTCCGTTTCGTCCCAGGGGCGAACCAAGAGGAGATCCGCCTTCCTGGACTGAAGGAGCCCGTCGGCCACACTTCCCAGCCACCACCTCTGGATCCCGCCCGAACCGTGGCTGGTGAGGGCGATGAGATCCACCTCCTGTTCTTCCGCGTAATCGAGGAGGGCGGAGGTGACTTGGCCTTCGAGCACCGCCGTGAGCGTCGAGATCCCCTCCCCCTCGGCGGTCTTCGCATGGTCCGCGAGATAGCGCTCCGCACCCTCCCTCACGCGCCCGCGCCAATCCAGGTCCTCCTGCGGCGTCTTGAAGTCCATGTCGGGCTCCGGAACGACGACATGGGCCAGGTGCAGTTCCGCTCCAATTTTTGCGGCGAGCGCCTTCGCGAGGGGCAACGCTTCCTCGGCGAAGTCGGAGCCGTCCAACGGAACGAGAATCGTCTTGTACATGGGCCTACTCCGCCTCACAAGTTGAGATTGTCCGGACCCCGAGCGCCTCCTCGACGCGGGTCAGGAGGGTTCGCTGCGCCGCCGGGAGTGCAAGCTCCCGCGCACATGCCGGCTCCACCCATCGCAAGGAACGCGACGCCCCGCGCGGGATTTGTTTCACCGCGACGTGAAAGAGGTAAGGAAGGTAACAAAGGCGCCGGTGCGTGAAGACATGCTCGAGCGGCTCGAGCCGCGTTCCCGCGCCAACCGAGTCCCGGCGCCCCGTTCCCTCGAACGACCGGACCATTCCGCCGGCGAGGCGCTTCGCCGAGTCGTGCGGCCCCTCTTTCTCCCCGACCTCCACTCCCGGGAGCTCCCAGAGTCCTCCCAGGAGCCCCTTTTCCGGTCGCTTCCGAAAGAGGAGGAAAAAACGGCCGTGTGACTCCCCGACGACTGCGGCGACCGCCTCGCGCGACCGCGGTACGACGCGCGGTGAGCGCCGTGCGGGACGCTCCCCCTGGGTTCCGGCGGCACGCGCACGGCAGTAAGTCGCCACGGGGCACCCCCCGCAGCCGGGAGCGCGCGGCGTACATACGAGCGCTCCGAGCTCCATCATCGCCTGATTGAAGGCGCCGGGGTCTTCGGGGTCAAGGAGCTGGTACGCCCAATGCCTCAAGTTCGCGGGAGAAGGATCCGCCTCGTCGGCCAATCGTGCGAGAACGCGCCGGACGTTTCCGTCCACCGTCGCCGCACGGGCTCCGAAGGCGATGGAGGCGACCGCCGCCGCGGTGTATTCTCCGACGCCCGGAAGCGCCCTGAGTTCTTCGACCTGGTCGGGGATCTCGCCTCCGCGCTGGGCCACGACCTCGCGCACCGCGCGGTGCAGATTCCGGGCGCGCGCGTAATACCCGAGCCCCGCCCAGACCCGGAGAACCTCTTCCGAGTCCGCGCCTGCGAGCGCCGAAAGGTCCGGAAATCGTCGCATCCAAGCTTCGAAGTATGGGATCGCCGCCTCCACACGGGTCTGTTGGAGCATGAACTCGGAGACGAGGACATCATACGGGCGCGGAGATCCCCTCCACGGAAGGTCACGCGCCGACGCACGATAGAAGTCGAGCAGGGCCCTCCGGAAGGCGGCGGCCCGCTCCCCATCCCAACCGGGCATCCCGGCAGCGTCGCGCGCGAACGGAGCGGCGGATCGGGGAGCCGTACCCATCGGAGTGGAGTTGGAGCGGCTCATCGGACCGGAAGGTAGCCAAGTCGTTCCCCGGGGACACCCGGGAATCGGGGAACCGGCCGGATCCCCCCCGGTACTGTCTGTGCGGAGCCCCCCGGTGCCGCTTCTTGCAACTTCGCCCGCGGACCTCGATGAGATTCACGACCTACACGAAGTATCGAGGAAGCATTCTCGACGCGCTGAATCTCGAGGCGCTACTCGAGAAGCTCTCGGACTTTCTCCTCGACGGCGGATTCGCCGGCGGCCCGCACTTCCATCCCTATTGGGGGTGGTCGGGCGCGGACGACCGCGCATCCACGGACGCCCTGAAGGAAGTGCTCCTCCGCGCGCTCCTCGAGAGCGGGCAGCTCACCCCGGAGATGCTCGAGGAGCTGGGGCGTGAAGGAGGTGGCGACGCGGATCTCCGCGCGCAGATTGCGAAACTCCTCAACGACCTCGTGCAAAAGATGGTGGATGAGGGATACATCTCCCTCGACCAGCAGGGCCCGCCCGGTCCCGGGGATGAGCCGCCGAATCGGGAGGGGAAGGTGGATGAGGCCCGCGAAGCATCCCTCCGCGTGGACTTCACGCTGACTCAGAAGGGGATGGACTTCCTCGGATATCGCGCCCTGCGGGATCTCCTCGGCGCGATGGGCAAGTCGTCGGTCGGGTCTCACGACACGCCGCACCTCTCGACCGGGGTGGAGGCGGGAAGTACGAGTCGTCCTTACGAGTTCGGTGATACGATGAACCTCGACCTCCCGGCCACCCTTTCGAATGCGATCCAGCGGAGCGGACTCGGGACTCCGCTCGACCTCGACTACGGCGACCTCATGGTCCACCAGGCCGAGTATCGCTCCTCGTGCGCGACCGTCCTCATGCTCGACGTTTCGCACTCGATGATCCTGTATGGAGAGGACCGCTTCTCTCCTGCGAAGCGTGTGGCGCTCGCGCTCTCTCACCTCATCCGCACCCAGTTCCCGGGCGACTCGCTACGGGTCGTCACCTTCGGAGACCGGGCGCAGGAGATCCCCCTCGCGCAGCTGGCCCAGGCGCAGGTAGGCCCCTTCCACACGAACACCGCGGAGGGGCTCGAAGTCGCTCGCCGCATTCTCCTCTCGCAGAAGAAGGAGATGCGTCAGATCATCATGGTGACCGACGGGAAACCATCGGCGATGACTCTTCCTGACGGCCGCATATACGCGAACTCGGGCGGACTTGACCCTCGCATACTGGAGCGGAGTTACCGCGAAGTGATGGCCTGCCGCAAGGCGGGGATCCTCATCAACACCTTCATGCTCGCGCGGGACCCCTATCTCGTTCGTTTCGTCGAAAAAGTTTCGGAGATTGCGCGTGGAAAGGCCTACTTCACCTCGACGCTAACCCTCGGGGAATACGTGATGATGGATTTCCTTCGCGGGAAGCGCCGGCGCGTCGGGTAGACCGGCACTTCCCGGACCTCCTGGCGCCGACCTTCAGAACCGCGCAACGACGGAAATCTGCAACTCGCCGTCGTGGTTCGTGCCGGCCCCACGGTCCTTCGCCCCGGAGTCGTAGTTGCTCTGGTGCGAGAAGCGGAGGCCGAAGACCTCTGTGAGCTCCAAGGTGAGCGCGTTTCTCGACGTGACGACGAAGTTACCCAGGGCATCGAAGACCGGGCGGTAGGCGTTTTGCAGGTCGATCCCGATCCGGTTGGAGATGAGAGTGCGCCGGATTCGAAGCTCGGAGGAGAGCCTTCCGACATCTCCCCGGTCGTCGGAGGAAGGAGTCGAGGTTGAAATTCGATAAGTGCGTTCGGCAAGGACGCCGAGCGAAAACTCCGTCCGGTTGTCGCGGTCTATCCGATTGTCGTACTTGACTCCCACGCCTCCCTGGTAACGGCGGTCGATCCGGCGCTCCAACGCCGACTCCGCCCTCCCGGTCACGAAAGGGCGCCAGAGCCCCCCCGGTCGAAAGTCCAGAGCGCTGTCCACCAGCCAGGAACGCCGGTTCACTTCGGTCACCCCTTCGCCGTCCGTGGACTCGCCATAAGTGAAGCGGAGACCGACCGTGGACTCCACCTTCGCATCCGCCCAGGAGATTTCGGTGCGGGTCGCGACGATGCTCTGGTCCCGGTTGCCGAAGAAGAGAGTCCCCCCCACCTCCACCTCGATCTCCCAGGAACGATCGCCGGCCTCACCTGTCGCGGCCTCCTGCGCTGCGGCCGCCCCGGCGGAGGCCAGGAGGAGGATAGAACCCAGGAGGGGAAGGCCACGGAAAAAGTGGTCGGGCATCGTGCGGTCTGTGTGAGAACGGGTGCGGCTCGGATCGCGCCTTCGCCCCCTGGGGATTCGAGGGCCAATGCGAGTCCATCGAAGGGAAGGTATCTCCACGGCCGAACCCCGTGAACCCTCGGCGGCATCGCCAGGTCGCCGGCTGTTACCGCCGCCCCCGAGGCCGCGTGCCCCTTGCCGCACGACCGTCACCCGAGGAACCTTCACCGCTCGCGCAGGTCCGTCGGGAGGGATGCCCGCGGCCGGTGGTTCGACTCAGGAGCCGGGGGGAGCGGGTTGGCGGACGTCGAGGAGCGAAAGGCCGGCGAGCTGACCGTCCGGATCGACCGGCTGATCTGCGTGGGCTTCGGCGACTGCATCGAGGCGAGCCCGGCCTCCTTTGAGCTGGACGACGAGGGGATCGCGATCTTTCGCGACGGGATCGAAGCCCTTTCCGAGAGCGAGGTCGTGACGGCCTGCCGGACATGTCCCGTGGACGCGCTGACCGTCCTCGGGCCCGACGGCACGCAGCTCGCCCCCTGAGAAACGCACGGGAGAACGCTTCGCCGATGAGAAAGTTCAGGACATACGGAGAAGTCGAACACGCGACCGGCTCGCAGCTCCTTGAACAGGTGCTCGACCAGCGGGCGCGCCTCGCCGCGCGCCTCTCGGGAATCGGAACGATCATCGCGATCGCGAGCGGCAAGGGAGGCGTGGGAAAAAGCGCCGTCACCGCAAATCTGGCAGTGGCGCTCGCGAGCCGCGGCCACCGGGTCGGCGTCCTCGACGCCGACCTGAACGGCCCGTCCCTCGCCCGGATGCTCGGGGTCCGGGGAGGCCGGCTGGAGGACCGCGAGACCGGTGTCATTCCTCCCACGGGCGTCGGAGGCGTGCGCGTCATTTCGATGGAGCTCCTCCAGGAGGGCGAAGACGCCCCGCTCCGGTGGAGAGACCCGGCATCCGACACCTTTCTCTGGCAGAGCAGCATGGAGACGACGGCGCTCCGCGAGTTTCTGGGCGACGTGGATTGGGGCGAGCCGGATTTTCTCCTGATCGACGTGCCCCCCGGAACCGACAAGATCCGCCGCCTGCTCGAGCTCGTCCCGGGGATTCCCCTCGTCCTCCTCGTCAGCACCCCTTCGGAGATCTCTCGCGCTGTCGTCGCCCGGTCGGTGCGGCTGGTGCGCGAGGCGTCGGCCGCGGAGATCGCGCTCGTCGAGAACATGAGCGGGTACGTGTGCCCTGAATGCGGGCACGAGCACGACGTCTTTCCCGGAGATGGGGTCCGTCAACTCTCCGGCGTCGCCGACGTTCCGGTCTGGGCGCGGATCCCCTTCGATCCGGTCCTTGGCCGCGAGACGGACCGCGGACACCCACCGGCGGGAGGCGAGGGGGAACGTCCGGCCTCCCGCGCCTTGCGCGAGCTCGCGGGACGCGTGGCCGGAGTCGTGCGCGCCCCGTTTGGAGGCGCGCCGTGAAGTTCCTGTGCATCGAGTGCGACGAAGTGATGGCATTCGCGGAACGCCAGCTTCCCGGCGACGGAACGCTGGCCGCGGTCTTCACCTGCGGGAACTGCCACAGGGAAATGGCCATGCTTACGAACCCGATGGAGACGCGCTTCGTGAGCTCGATGGGAATTCAGATCGGGGGGAGAGAAGTCCCCGTGCAGCCCATGGAGGCGACCCGGGGGTCCCTCGACGGCGGGAGCGAGCTGGCCTTCGTGGAACCCGAGCTCCGGCCACGCGCCGGGCCCGCGCCGGTGGAGTGGAGCCCCGAGGCGGTGGAGCGCCTCCAACGCGTACCGAGCTTCGTGCGCGGGATGGTGAAGCGCATCTACACCGACTACGCGCGCGAGCGAGAGATCCGCACCCTTACGCCCGAGATCATGGACACCGCGCGGTCCGAGCTCGGACTGGAAGGGATGTAGATGGTGGCTCCGGGCCCTCGGCCCGCGGCGGTCCTGGCGCGAGGGTTGGAGTACCGCTACCGCTCGGGACGGATTGGAGTGAGCCAGGCCGACCTCGAAGTGCGGCCGGGCGAGATCGTCACCCTGTTGGGACCAAACGGGTCGGGGAAAAGCACCCTCCTCCGCCTTCTCGCTACCGACCTCCGTCCCACCGCAGGGTCCCTCGCCCTTTTCGGGGAAGCCACGGCGTCCTCGCCGCGCGGCCTCCGGCGCCGGATCGGATACGCTCCGGACACCCCTGTCCACGTTTCGCCCCTCACCGGAGAGGAAAACGCCGCGCTTTTCGTCGAGCTCGGCGCCCGGGGCGCGGCCACTCCCGAGCGCATCTCCGGACTTTTCGAAGCCTTCGCCCTATCCGACGTCCGCCGCACGCCGGTCTCCGAGTACTCCTTCGGCATGCGGCGGAAGCTCCTCCTCGTCGAGGCGATCGCTCCCGCCCCCGAGCTTCTCCTCCTGGACGAGCCCGCCCTCGGTCTCGACCCGGCTGGGACGGGAGCCCTGAGGGATGCGATCCGGGAGAGCGCCTCAGCCGGAGCCGCCGTCGTCCTCGCTTCGAACGAGACGCGGGACCTTCCCCTTTGGGGAAGCCGAATCGCCTTTCTCCATCAGGGTGCTATCGTCGAGGACGCCGAAGTCGCGACACTCCTCGCTCGGCTCGGAACCGGAACCCGCATCGAGGTCGGGTTGGAGGAAGAGGACGCGGGCGCGCGGTCAGATCGGGGGGCCGGAGAAACGCTCGCCCGGCGACTCCTCGAGGTGGAGGGGATCGAAGAGGCACGATTCACGGGGCGCCGCCTCGAGGTCCGCAGCTCCGCCGGAGGGCGCGTCCTCCCTCCCCTCATCTCCACACTGCTCGCGGAGGGACTCGCGATCCTGGACGTGAGGGTCAGGGAGCCGAAGCTCGCGGACCTCTTTTTCACCCTGACCGGCGAGCGGCTCACCGGAGAGTCGGCCCCCCTCCCGTCAGGGAACGGGGAGGGCCAAGGGTGAGCCTCCCAATCTGGAAGCTCGAGTGGCGCCTCGCTTTCCGGAGGCGGCGTCTCCTTTACTTCAACGTGGCGATTCCGCTCCTCCTGATCCTCCCCATCAAGCTCGCCGGTGCCCCCTCCTTCCACGCCTCGGCCGCGTACGCGGTCCTCTTCGTCCTCTTCGGCACGTTCGGCTCCGCGATCCCGCTCCTCCGCGAGGGAGACGGAGGACCGCTCCGGAGGATGGTCCTCTCCGGCTTTCCCGAATGGGCATTCCTCGCCCAGCGGGTCGTCGCCGGGTCCCTGCTCGACCTGCTTCAGCTCCTCCCCGCGCTCCTTTTCATCCTCTTCCCCTCGAACCTTAACCCGGGCGCCCTCCTGGTCGCGGCGGCCTCGCTCGCCCTCGCGCTTCTGGCCGCGAATCTCATCGGCGTCTGGGTCGCCGCGGCGGCCGGATCCATCGCAGAGGGCGCCCTCTTCGCGGCAGTGATCGCCCTCTTTCTCCTCCATGGATCGGGCGTCTTTCGCACACCGGCGCCGGGGACGGTGGGCGCCACGTTCGATGCGATTCTACCCGCGAGCCCGATGCATGAAACCCTTCTCGGCGCGGCGGGGAGCGGGATCCCAACGGGGCTGATCGGGACCCTTCCGATTCCGTCCGCGCTCACCCTTTTGCTCTTCGTCGTGACACTTCTGATCGCACCCTTCATCCTGGCGAGAATCAGCGCTCCTCCCCGTTAGCCCGACGCCCCGAACCGCAAGTTGACAGCCCTGAGGGGGCCGGATATACTGGCCACGCGGCGGGATCGGAAGGGTTGGGATTTCGCCGCATTTCGGGCGGATCGTTGGGCGTCCTTGGACGCCTGCAGGTGATACGCTGGCTCCTGCCTCGTACTTGGAGCGCACGGGTCCGCAAGGTTCTCGCGGTTCTTGAGCACGCGCCGGCTACGGTCGGTCGTGGCTTGGCGGTTGGTCTCCGGGAGGAGACCGGTCGGTGACAATGCGAGATGGCGAGAAAGACTCGCCACCTTCGCCCCGGATCGACACCAGGTCCCCCGAGCCACGCTCGGGGGACTTACCGGTGAAGTGTTGCCGGTTAGAGCATTGTGCGATCCCCTGAACGGGGTTGTGGGCAGTGTGTGCCCGCAAGGGACGAAGGGAACTGCGGCCCCGAGACCGAGGCGCGTTATGTACCGCGAGGTCTTCGTTCCCGTTGATAACTCCCCTCACTCGAATTGGGCGGTCGAGCGAGCAGTCGAGGTCTGTAACCGCTCCGAAGGGCGCATTACGGGCAATCACGTTTATGCCGCCCGCCTACACGACGTCCGCTTCCGGCAGCTCGAGACCGGCCTTCCCGCGCAGTTTCAGACCGACGAAGAGATCAAGCGCCAGCGCAAGATCCACGACAAGCTGATCGAGAAGGGGCTCCAGCTCATTTCGGATTCCTTCCTCGACGAGACGGACAAGCGCTGCCAGGCCGCGAAGATCCCTCTCACTCGCCAGCTCCTCGAGGGAATCAACTTCGAAGAGATCATCCGCGAGGCGAATCGTGGAGCGGGGCGGCTTCCCAGCCTGATCGGCTTCGATCCCAACATCGCCGGCAAATACGACGGTGGAGATAAGGTCCGGGGGGACGTGCGCCTCGGGGAAAACGGCCGGATCGTCGCCGAGGACGAAGATTTGGACGAGAAGCTGGCCGGCGAGAGCGGGCGCGACTACGACCTCGTCGTCATGGGCGCACACGGAATCGGGCGTCAGCCATACTCCCAACTCGGCGGCGTCACCTCTCGCGTAATCCGTGAAATCGAGAAGGACACCCTGATCGTGAGGGACGACCGACCTCTCTCCGGAGGGAATTGGATCGTCTGCGTGGATGGCTCTTCTTACTCGTACAAGGCGATGCGGGTGGCGCTGGAGCTGGCGCGCGAGTTCGGCGCGAAACTCCACGTCTGTTCGGCCTTCGACGTCGAATACCACCACGTCGTTTTCGGCAACATCAAGGATGTCCTCTCGGCCCAGGCGGCGAAGGTCTTCAAGTTCGAGGAGCAGGAAGAGCTCCACAACAACATCATAGACAAGGGGCTCCTGAAGCTCTGCCAGGCGAACCTGAAGCGGGCCGAGATCATGGCCCGCGAGTTCCCCGACGTGGAGATGGAGACCCAGATCCTCATCGGGAAGCCCTTCCAGTGCATTCTCCAGTGGGTAGAGGAGCTGAACCCCACCCTCCTGGTGATCGCGCGACACGGTGGACACCGCGTGGACGGGACGGACATGGGGTCGCAGGCGGAGAACCTTTGCCGCCTCTCCCCGACGAACATCCTCCTCGTGGGGACGACGGACGTTCGCCCGGACGACATCCCCTGGATCGAGGAAGACGGCGAAAAGGGGCTCGAGTGGGCGCCCGACGCGGAGGTCCGGATTCTCCGTGTGCCCCCGTTCGCGCTGGGAATCGCACGGAAGGCGGTCGAGGAGTTCGTCCTCGAGCACTACGGGCCCGCGGTCGCCTCCGCGCGTGGAGGCGCGGAGTCGAATGGAGCCGCGGCCCAGGCGAACGGAAACGGCGTTTCAGCGAATGGCGCGTCCGTCAACGGAGACGGTGCCGCCACCAACGGGAGCGTGAAGGGCACGGCGACCGTCCTCCCGACCGTGACCGGGGAACGCCTCGACGAGGCGATCAAGAAACTCCTCCCGACCCACATGCAGCTCATCATGGGGATCGGTACGGCGGAGGAGCTCGCCCTGGCCGAGGTGAAGGCCGAAGAGGCGATGAAGCGGACCGTCGTCCAGGGGAACGACGCGGACCCGGTCGCGACAGTGCCCACCATCGAAACCAAGTGCCCCTACACCGGGCACGTGCAGACGCGCGAGCGGACCGCGCACGACCCCGTCGTCTGGAGCAGTGAGGCCTTCGACCGGCTCCGCGCCGTTCCCCTCGTCGCCCGCCCTCTCGCCCGCAACACCGTCGAGCGTTTCGCCAAGGAGCACGGGCTCTGGCGGGTCACGACCCGCGTCATGGACGAAAACAAACAGGCCATGGTCGAAGCGGACGAGTTCGACATGGACACGATGCTCGTCATGTTCCGCGAGCTTCAGACGAAGCAGATCCAGGCGGCCGCCGAAGGGGTGGACGGCCTCACCCCCGAGATGCGGAAGTTCATCGAGGAGGCGAAGGCCCAGGGGATTACCCGGTGCCCGATCAGAGACATCGAAGAGAAGGCCGGGAAGTGCCCCGTGGACCTCAAGATGGCCTCCCCCGAGGAGGCACGTTCCGCGATGGAACGCTTCATGGCGACGGAACGGGACGGCGCCAATTGATGGAGCCGTTCGCACGACGCGCGCTACCATTGGCTGCGGTGGATTCCTCCCGCGACGGAGCTTGCGCTCCAGGGTGGACACGGGGCCCGGCCACCGCCGCGTTCCTCGATTCGGCACCCCATTTCGGCGAGGGGGTGCCTTTCCTCCCCCATGTCGTGGCCTGGAATCTCACGAAGCGGTGCAATCTCGCATGCTCGCACTGCTACATCTCCGCGGGATCGTGGCATGCCGCCGAGGGCGAGCTTTCGACGGCGGAGTGCCACCGGATTCTGGACGAAATCCTTGAAGTGAACCCGAATCCCGTGATGATCCTCTCCGGCGGGGAGCCCCTCCTCCGGGAGGACCTCGAGGAGATCGCCCGCCACGCCTCGACGGCGGGGGCGACGGTGGTCGTCGGAACGAACGGGACCCGCCTGACCGGACCTCGCATCGCCTCCTTGCAAGGAGCCGGCGTCACCGGGGTCGCGATCAGCGTGGACTCGCTTCGCAATGAGTATCACGACCGATTCCGGCATGGGCAGGGCGCCCTCACGGAGACGTTGGGCGCGGTCCGACGCCTCCGCGAAGCCGGTCTCGATTTCATCGTCCAGACGAGCCTGACCCGAGGAAACCGGAGCGAGCTCCGCGACCTCGTTGCCTGGTCCGCCGATGAGGGCGCAGTCTCCTTCAATCTCTATTTCCTCGTCCCCACGGGACGAGGCGAGGCGATGAAGGGGCTCTCCCCTGAAGAAAACGAAGGTGTCCTGGAGGAGCTCGTCTCGCTCGAATGCGAGTATCGCGGTCGGATGATGATTCGCTCCAAGTGCCAGCCCCAGCTGATGCGCCACGTCCTCCAGGGTGACCCGGAGTCGCCCCTCCTGAACTACCGGACGCGCTGCCCCTGCGGGGTCCAATACTGCCGCATCACGCCCGAGGGAAAGCTCACCCCCTGCCCGTACACACCGGTCGTCGCGGGAGATCTGCGCGAGACCGGATTCCGCGAGGTCTGGGAGCGGTCCTCCGTCTTCCACGCGCTTCGCCACGGCGAGCTCGGGGGACGCTGCGGAGCCTGCGAGTTCCGCTCCGTCTGCGGAGGATGCCGCGCGCGGGCGTACGCGATGACGGGGGATCTCCTCGGGCCGGACGACTCTTGCGCCTACGATCCCCCGGGGAACAGGCCGGTCTTCGAGCCGGCACGGGCCGTCACTTACGGCGCGGCGAGCGAACCAACACTCCCCTGGAGCGCTGAAGCGGAGGAGCGGATGCGCCGGATTCCGAGCTTCGTTCGTGGCGTCGTGACTTCCCGCGTGGAAAGTTTCGCGCGGGAGCGCGGATACGAGCGCGTGGACCTCGAGGTGATGGCCGAGGTGCGGAGAAACATGCCGGTGGATTTTTCGAAGCGTCTCCCATTTTTCCTCCGACGCGGGGGGGAAGCTTAGTGATGAAGGAATCGTCGAGATTCGACGCCGGGTTGGCGCCCGGAAGGGTCCTGGCCGCCGTCCTCCTTTCGGGAATCGTGTTGCTCGCGGGCATGGCCGGCCCCCTCCTCGCCCAGGGTTACACCCCTCCGACCTACGGCGCGGACGCTCCGTTCGTGGGAAGCCGCGCGGCGGTCTGGATCGTCGCTCAGGTGCATCTCATGTTCGCCGCTTTCGTTCTTGGCGTCCCCATGTTCGCGGTGATCGCCGAGGCGATCGGGATCTGGGGGAAGGATGCCCGCTACGACAAGCTCGCGAAGGAGTTCACCCGCCTCCTCCTCGTCGCCTACAGCGCGACGGCGCTCCTCGGCGGGCTCTTCGTCTTCCTCCTGACGACGCTCTACCCGGCGCTCTGGAGCTACATGAGCGAGGTCTTCCGGATCTCGATGTGGATTTACGCCGGACTATTTTTTGCCGAGTCGGCGACGCTGTACATCTACTACTATGGATGGGATCACTGGAAGGCGGGACGCGCGAAGCTCGGGCACTGGGGGATGGGGATTCTCCTGAATGTCTGGGGCACGGTCGTGATGTTCATCGCGAACTCCTGGCTCACCTTTATGATGAGCCCTCCCGGCGACCTCACCCCCGATACGGCCCCTGCCACCGTCCAGTTCTGGAGCGCATTCGCAAACGCAACCTGGATGCCGATCAACATCCACCGCCTGATCGCGAACGCGGTTTTTGGGGGCGCGGTCGTCGCGGCCTACGCGGGTTACCGCTTCCTCAAGGCAACGTCGGACGAGGAGCGGGCGCACTACGACTGGATGGGATACGTCGGAAACTTCATCGCCATCGGCGTATTCCTCGTCCTCCCCTTCGCCGGATACTATCTGGGGCGGGAGATTTACGAGTACAACCAACAGATGGGCGTCACGATGATGGGGGGCTTCATGAGCTGGCTCTGGATCGTCCAGGCCTTCCTCATTGGCATCCTCTTCCTCGCCGGAAATTACTACCTCTGGCTGGGACTTGGCCGGATTCCCGGGGGTGAGCGCTTCGCCCCTTATACGAAGTGGATGCTCCTCATCCTCGTCCTCGGCGTGATCGTATGGGCGACTCCCCACTCGATGATCGCCGACCGTGAGGAGCTGGCAGCGATGGGGGGGACGCACCACCCCTTCCTCGGAGTCCTCGGGGTCATGAGCGCGAAGAATACTGCGGTGAACCTCATGATCCTCACGACCTTCCTCTCCTTCCTCCTCTACCGGCGCGCCAACAAGAATCCGACGGTGAGCTGGGCGGGGACGGGGACGATGACGCAGGGGATCCTCCTCGCGGTGTGCGCGGGAATCGTCCTCTTTTATGGCGTCTACGGCTACTTCGTCCCCGCGATCGTGCGAATCGGCTTTTCAGTCTACCAGGTACTTGCGGTCCTCTTCACGATCATCGCGGTCCTGACGCTCGATGTCCTCATTGCGCGCGGGGCCCAGTCGCGCGGCGCGATCCAATGGGGGAAAATGCCGCCGCGCTCCCAATACGCGCTTTTTGTGCTGCTCGTGACCTTCACCTGGCTGATGGGGCTCATGGGCTTCGCGCGGAGCGGGATCCGCCAGCATTGGCATGTCTACGAAGTCATCCGAGACACGAGTGAATATGCGGCGACACCGGCGCTCGGGTACGCGGCGCAGATCATCAGCGCCTGCGTCCTCGTCTTCCTCGCGATGATCTCTTTCGTCTTCTGGATCGGGGGGATGATCGCGAAGCCGGAGCTGACGACGGCGAAGGCCCCGCCCGGAGCGGCACCGCTGGCGAGCACGACGGGAAACAACCCCGATGCCGAGCCCGGACTCGGCTCAGGCCTCCACCCGGCCCCTGGCCACTGAGCGAGGGAGACACACGCATGGGTTCGGTGGATTTGAAGATCATCGCCCTCGTTCTCGGGACGATCGGGTTCTATACTCTGGTCGCGAACGCGATCCCGCAGGTCCAGTCGGAGGTGCCGGCGGAAGCGGACTTCGGGGCGGACGTGACCGCGGAGGAGCTCGTGGATGTGGGGCTCTCGTTATACGAGGGAGCGGGCGGGTGCACCGCCTGCCACGCGGAGTCTCCCGGGGCGCGCGCTCCGAACCTCCTCACCGACTACCGGGGCCAGGGAACTATCGGCGCGCGATGCGGAAATCGAGTTCCCGGCCTGGCCTGCAAGGACTATCTGCATCAGGCGCTCTCCGATCCCACGACCCACCTCGTGGACGAATATCCCCCGATCATGCCGTCCGTCGCACGGACCATGGACTCTCAACAGGTCTGGGCGATCGTCGCGTACCTCGAATCGAACGGGGGAGAGGTGACGGTCACCGCGGCCGACATCCAGGCGGACGCGGTGGGGGCCACGGGGTCCGTGGCCGGTGGTGCCCCGGCAGGGGGTGGGGCCGCGGCCGGACCCGCGGTCGCCGGCGAGGATCCCGTCCAAATCACGCAGACGCTTTGCGTCATGTGCCACCAGATCGGCGGACAGGGGGTGGCCCTGGGTCCCCCCCTCGACGGCATCGGCAGCCGACTCAGCGCGGAACAGCTCCGCACCGCGATTCTCGACCCGGCCGCTTCGATGGCCGTGGGTTTCGAACAGATGTCCGGAATCATGCCCGCGACCTTTGGAAGCCAGCTCACGGCCGGTCAGCTCGAGGCCGTGGTTCGACACCTGAGTGGGCTCCAGTGAGGAGACGATGAGCTTCATCCGACACCCGTTCTGGCAGGCCGCCTTCGTCCTGGCCATCGCCTACGCACTCGTCAAGGTCGGGATTCCGTATCTCCCGCCCTTCGTCGGCGTGGCGAGCGCCCCCGTCCCGAGCACGGTGATCCTCCAGTACATGCTCACCGTGACGGTCGGACTCCTCGTCTGGGTCAGCAGCAACGAGGAACGGTGGAAAGAGTTCAAGGAGCCGATCCAGGCGGTGATGGTCCAGCCGGAAAAGAAGGGGCTCCGATCCGTTTTCCTGCTCGCGATTCCGGCCCTCGTGGCCTTCGGCGCTTACGACACGGTTCGACCGAAGATCGCCGCGCCCGCCTCCCTCCGCTCGGTCCACCCGGCACCCCCGCCCCAGATCACCTTCCGGGGTGAGACGATGGTCCTCAACGGGCTCGAGAATCCGCTCCACGAGGAGATGGCGCCCGAGGCGGCGTACGAGCTCGGAAAGGAGATCTACTACCAGAACTGCATGCCCTGCCACGGAGATTACCTCGACGGAGCCGGGCACTACGCCGCCGGATTCAACCCGACTCCCCTTCCCTTGCGCGGCGGCGGCACGATCGCACAGCTCACCGAGAGCTTCGTCTTCTGGCGGATCGCGAAGGGTGGACCGGGGCTTCCTCGCGAAGGCGCTCCCTGGAATTCCGCGATGCCCGCCTGGGAGGAGTTCCTCACCGCCGAAGAGATCTGGGCCGTGACGCTTTTCCTCTATGAGCAGGCCGGGGTGGCCCCCAGGACCTGGGAAGAAGAGGAGGAAGGGTGATGCGCACCTCCCCGCTCAGGGCTCTTGCGACCATCGCCGCCCTGCTCGCCGTTGCTCCGTTCACCGCCGCGCCGGTTGCGGCGCAGGACCTGGCGCACGGCCAGGAAGTCTACGAGCGCTGGTGCGCCTCCTGCCACGGAATCGAAGGGACCGGGGATGGTTCCGCGGCGGCTCGAATGCTGCCGCGCCCCCGCGACTTCACGCGCGGCATCTACCAGGTCCGCACGACGGCCACCGGTGACATCCCCTCGGACGCAGACATCCTGCACGTCATCAATGTCGGGATGCCGGGAACCACGATGCCCGGATGGGAGGGACAACTTCCAGCTTCGGACCGGGAGGCACTCGTCGCGCATGTAAAGTCCTTTTATCCACCGTTCGAGACCCTGCCCGTGCCGACTCCGCTCGAGTTCGGGGGGGCGTCGGGCTCGTCCGCGGACCGAATCGCCGAAGGGCGCATCTTCTACGATTCGATCGAATGTTTCCAGTGTCATGGGCAGGCGGGACGGGGCGACGGCTCCTCCGCCCCACCTCTCGAAGACGATTGGGGAAGTCCGATCCGCGCGGCCGACCTCACTCAGAACTGGCGATTTAATGGGGGCGGTACGGTCGAGAACATCTACCGACGTCTCCGCACCGGCCTCGACGGGACCCCGATGGCGCAGTTTTCAGACCTCATTGATGCCGGATTCATGACGGAGGAACAGCTCTGGAGCCTGGCGCACTACGTGCGGAGCCTCTCTCCGGAACGGACTCCGGCTCCGCGCGAGGTCATTCGCATCCAGCGCGTGGACCCCGGCCTCATCCCCAACGACCTCGCAGATCCGCGGTGGGACGAGTTGGAGCCCGCATACGTCCCCCTCGTCGGCCAGATCGTCGCGCGCCCCCGATGGTTCGACCCTTCGGTGAACACCGTCTGGGTTCAGGGAATGCATGACGGATACGAGCTCGTCCTCAAGCTGACCTGGAACGACCGGTCACTGAGCCCTGATCCGGTCTGGACGACGGACTGGCAAGCCCGAGTCCTCGCGGCGATGGAACCGCGGGAGGACGGAGATCTGGCTCCAGGTCCCCGGCCGGACCGACTCACCGTGCAGTGGGGGAACGAGATCCCGGAGGGGATGGACCTCCCCTACTTCCTCATGGGGGACGCGCGTACGCCCGTCTTCCTCTGGCAGTGGCGGAGCGACGAAGCCCGGGTGGAACGCGGAGTTGCCAACGGGATCAACGCGATCCGATCCAGCGGCCCGGGCGGTGTGACCGCCGAGGCGCAGTGGGCGGACGGCCAGTGGCAGCTCCTCCTTCGTCGGAGCTTCGAGCCCACCGACGTCGAAAACGAGCTGCGATTCGAGGTGGGCCGGGCGATTCCCTTCGCCCTTTTCGCCTGGGACGGCGACAACGGCGAGGCAGGAGCCCGGGGCGCCATCAGCTCCTGGTACTATATCTATCCGGAGGAAGAAGTACCGGCGTCCACGTACGTGACCCCTCTCCTCGCATTCCTCGTGACGGGCGGGCTGGGGTTATTCGTCGTGGGCCGCGCCCAACGCCGGGAGCGCGAGGGCCTGAAGCGCATGGGCTCCTGAGAAACCTCGGATTCCGAGGCCAGATTCGACCACTCAACTCACCCTGGAGGGGATGAGCCATGAAGATCCATGAGAAGGTGTTACACACGTTGACCCCGCTCGTCGTGGTCGGGGCGCTCGCTGGATGTGGCGGAGGTGACGGAGGTGACGCCGCGGGCGGCGCTGCCGGTGGTGGCGCTACGGAGGCGCCCTTCGACATGGCGACCGCGGGACACGTTACCGGGATGGTGATGTTCGAAGGCACGGCTCCGGCGGATACACCGATCGACATGACCTCGGAGCCGACCTGCGCGGCGAAACATGCGACGCCCGCGATGACCGAAAGCTTCAAGGTGAGCGCCGGCCATCTGGGCGATGTCTTCGTCTACGTGAAAGAGGGGCTCGAGGGGATGAGCTTCCCCGTCCCGGCCGAGGCGACGCTGATCAACCAAGACGGCTGTCAGTACCTCCCTCACGTCTCGGGGGTGATGGTGAACCAGACCCTCACCTTCCAGAACTCGGACGGGCTCCTCCATAACATCTCGGCGAGCCCGACGGTGAACCGGGGCTTCAACATCACTCAGCCGGTCAACATGACGACGGACCGGACCCTCGCCCAGCCCGAGGTCATGGTCCCCATCCAATGCGACGTGCATGGGTGGATGAACTCGTACGTGGGAGTCGTGGCCCATCCTTACCACGCCGTCTCGAACGCGGGGGGCACCTTCGACCTCCGAAATCTCCCTCCGGGCGAATACGTCCTCGAGGCGTGGCACTCCCGGCTCGGCACGCAGGAGGCGACGGTGACGGTGGCGACCGGCCAGACCGCCACGGTCTCCTTTTCCTTCACAGAGGCGATGCTCGCAAACGCGGTCGTGCCTCTGGGTGAACCGATCGACCCGCACTTCCATACTCCGGAAGAGCTCGCGGCGGCCGGGTACGCTCCCGCGGTGACGGGAGCGGATCAGTAAGGGTTCGGCGGGAAGCGCGTTCACACTCGGTGACGGGGAGATCAAGCGAATGGATTGGCTGCTAGACCCAAGCGTGTCCACCTTCGGGCCGGACATAGACCGGATTTATTACATCATCCTGGTCATCACCGGCGCCGTGTTCTTCGGCACGGAACTGCTCCTCGTGTACTTCCTCTTCAGGTACCGGCATCGCGAGGGACAACGCGCCGAATACATTCACGGAAGCACGAAGGCCGAGGTCATTTGGACCGCGGTTCCCTTCGTCATCGTTGTGGTGCTGGCCTTCATGAGCGCGCCGGTTTGGAACCGGATCAAAAATCCGGAGGTGTTCCCGGCGGACAGTTACGAAGTCATGCTGACGGCACGACAGTTCGAGTGGGAGACCCGCTACGCGGGGGCGGACGGCCAGTTCGAGACCGCCGACGACTTCACTCTCCTGAATCGCATGAACGTCCCCGTGGACCGGCCGATCCTCATCCACCTCGCCTCCGAGGACGTAATCCACTCTTTCTTCGTTTACGACTTCAGGCTGAAGCAGGACGCCGTCCCGGGGATGGTCATCCCCATCTGGTTCGAGGCCATACAGACGGGCGAATACACGCTCGGCTGCGCGGAGCTGTGCGGCACCGGGCACTCCACGATGGACGGCATCGTGGCGGTCCAACCCCAGGCCGAGTTCGAAGCATGGGAGGCGACCCAGGTCGCGGCGCGCCAGGCGGTGCTCGGCGGCGTACTGGCGTCGTTGGATATCGGTGCGGAGGCGGGGAACGGCGCGGTGACATCCGGCCTCGCGGAAGGCGCCGCAACTCCCATGCACGAGCACGGAGATTTCTGAAGGGGAACTGGGAACCAACGATGAACACGCGCCAAGGGAGCCGGAAACAAACATGAGTCACGTGGCCACAAAAACGGACTACGACCTCCTTCCCTTCGCGGGAGAGCACCATGAGGAGCTCTCCTTCGTCCGGAAGTATATCTTCTCGACCGACCACAAGACGATCGGGAAGCAATTCCTCTTCATGAGCCTCCTCTTCCTCCTCCTGGGGGGGACGCTCGCCACCGTGATGCGGTGGCAGCTCGGCTTTCCGGGAACGCCCCTCCCGGTGGACATCCTTCCCGAGACGATGGCTCCCGGCGGGATCATTCTCCCGGAGTTTTACAACTCGCTCGTGACGATGCATGGGACCTTCATGATCTTCTTCGCGATCATGCCGCTGCTCGTCGGAGTGTTCGGGAACCTGCTGATCCCCCTTCAGATCGGCGCGGCCGACATGGCCTTCCCGAAGCTGAACATGTTCTCGTTCTGGCTCGCGGTGCCGGCCGGCTTCATCATGCTCGCGAGCTTTTTTGTGGAAGGAGGAGCGGCGGGCGCGGGGTGGACCTCGTACGCACCACTCTCGACGTCGGGCGAATTCACCGGCGTCTACCTCGGCCAACAACTTTGGCTGATCTCTCTTTTCCTCCTCGGCTTCTCGTCCATCACGGGAGCCGTAAACTACATCACGACCATCATCAACCTGCGGGCCCCGGGGCTCACCTGGTTCCGCCTCCCGCTCACCGTCTGGGCGCTTTTCATCACGGCGATTCTCGTCCTCCTCGCGATGCCGATCCTCGCGGGAGGGCTGATCATGCTCCTCACGGATCAGACGCTCGGGACGACCTTTTTCAAGCCGGAACTCGGCGGTGAGCCTCTCCTCTGGCAGCACCTCTTCTGGTACTTCGGCCACCCCGAGGTTTACATCCTCATCCTCCCCGCGATGGGGATTGTCTCCGAGGTGATCGCAAACGGGGCAAGGAAGCCCGTATTCGGATACCACTCGATGGTCTTCGCCATCGCGGCGATCGCGCTCCTGAGCTGGATCGTGTGGGGACACCACATGTTCATGAGCGGGATGAACCCGAGGCTCGGGATGACGTTCATGTTCACCACGATCGTCATCGCGGTCCCCTCCGCCATCAAAGTGTTCAACTGGCTCGGCACACTCTGGAAGGGGAACATCCATTTCACGACTCCCTTCCTGCACAGCGTGGCCTTCGTCGCCCTTTTCATCATCGGAGGACTCTCGGGAGTGTTCATGGCGTCCACGCCGGTGGATATCCCGATCCACGACACCTACTTCATCGTGGCGCACATCCACTACGTCCTCTTCGGAGGAAGCCTCTTCGCGATCTTCTCGGGGATCACCTATTGGTATCCGAAGTTGTTCGGGACGTTGATGAACGAGACCTGGGGAAAGATCCACTTCATTGGGACCTTCATCGCTTACAACCTGGCATTCTTCCCGATGCACGGAATCGGGCTCCAGGGGATGATGCGGCGTCTCTACGACCCGACGCTATACGCGTACCTGCAGCCGCTCCAACCCTGGAACGTCTTCATCTCTTATTCGGTATTCGTGCTCTTCGCTTTCCAGTTCATCTTCGCGGCGAACTTCCTCCTCTCGATCTGGAAGGGGAAGAAGGCCGGCCCGAATCCATGGCGAGCGAATTCCATCGAGTGGAGCGCACCTTCACCTCCGCCTCACGGCAACTTCGAGCGGATGCCGGTCGTTTACCGGGGTCCGTATGAATACAGCGTTCCCGGCGCCCGCGAGGACTTCATTCTCCAGACGGATCCGCCGGATTCGTCCGTGGCGCCGCACCACACCTCCGCCTCCACTTCGCACTGAGAGAGACGCCGATGACGAGTCACGCAGCCGCGATCCCGATGGACCAGCGGCGTCCCGAGCCCGGGGTCGAGTTTTATACCATGAAGCTCGGGATGTGGATCTTCCTCCTTTCGGAGATCATGTTCTTCACCTCGCTCATCGGAGCCTACGTCATTCTCCGGTTCGCCCATCCGGAGCAGTGGGCCTATCCGGGCGAGGTGCTCAACGTCCCCCTGACGGCGATCAACACCTTCGTCCTGATCTGTTCATCCGTCACGATGGTGAAGGCCTTCGCCGCGCTGGAACATGACGACCAGAAGGGGCTCCAGCTCTGGTTGGTCGCCACGATCCTCCTCGGAAGCACGTTCGTCGGGGTCCAGGTGTATGAATACATTCACCTGGCGGCCGACGGATTCATCCCGGTCGCCGCCAATTACAGCGCCGAGGGAGGACCGCTTTACGGCTCGACCTTTTACCTGATGACCGGATTTCACGGGCTCCACGTCACGATCGGGGTCTTCGCCCTGATCGGCGTGCTGATCCGCTCCATGGGAGGGCATTTCAACTCGAAGAAGGTGGGCGGTGTCGAGATCATGGGGCTTTATTGGCACTTCGTGGACCTGGTCTGGATCGTCCTCTTCACCATCGTCTACCTCGTCTGAGGGAGGCCGTTTAATGGCATCCGCCGAAAAAGTTCACCCGCCGTACATGCTGATCTGGTTCGTTCTGGCCGTTCTCATGTTCGGCAAGGTGGGAATCATGATGCTGGGGCTTCCGACGGCCGTATCGGTGACCCTCCTCGTCATCGTGTCCCTGACCAGCGCTTTATTGGTCGCGATGTACTACATGCACCTGCGGTTCGAGCCGAAGAAGCTCTGGATCATCGCCGCGGTGCCGATCCCGTTGATCTTCATCCTGATCCTCACGGTGATCCAGGAGTTTTGAGAGAGCCATCCGGCCGCCCCCGATCCATGCCGGCCGGGGAGGGCGCCGGCGAACCGGAAGAGCGAGGAGTATAGATCATGCACAGCGACCATCCGCTGATGGTGGGAATGTTCTGGGGAGGGCTGATCGTCTCCGCGGTCCCTCTCCTCCTGTCCCTCGGGATCGGGATCTTCATTCTGCGCCGCCACGTGAACGCCGGGCGCCTCAGGAGGCGTCTCGACGACTGACTCCGCGCCCACCACATCCCCTCGAACTCTGACCGAAGGAGGTCCCGAGATGCCGATCGCAAATCAAGGTTTCTGGGCACGAGGAGTCATCGCGGGGGTGCTCGGCGCGACGGTGCTGGCTCTCTGGTTCCTCATCATTGACGCGTCCCTGGGACAGCCCTTCCACACCCCCTCCCTCCTTGCCCACTCCCTCTTCGGTGTCGAGGGGCTGGAATCGAGCCCCGGAAGTATCGCGCTCTACACGGTCATTCACTACCTGGCCTTCGTGGCGATCGGTCTTCTCGTGACCCGCCTCTTCATGGCGGTGGCGTGGGGCCCGAACACACTTCTTGGCGTCGTTCTCGGCTTCGTACTCTTCGACCTCGCTTTTTACGCGAGCATCTACATTACGGGCGTGGACGTCGTGGAAGAGCTGGGTTGGGTGGAGGTGCTGGCGGGGAATCTGCTGGCGGGGCTCACCATCATGGGTTACCTGCGCCTTACAGGGACGGTAAGATCGCTCACCTGGTGGGAGGCGCTCGCGGAGCACGACATCGTTCGGGAAGGGCTCCTAGCGGGGCTCGTGGGCGCCGTGACGGTCGCGGCCTGGTTCTTTTTCTTCGACCTCACCCAGGGACGCCTCCTCTTCACTCCGGCCGCGCTCGGCTCCGCGCTTCTCCTCGGCGCCTCCAACACGGAGATGATCGAGGTGACCTTTTTCACAGTCGGAGGCTACTCCATCCTCCACTTCGTGACCTTCGGCGTGATCGGGCTCATTGCTTCCGCGATCGCGTGGGAAGCCGAATCGAGGCCACCGATCATCCTCGGCGCGATTCTCCTCTTCGTCGCTTTCGAGTCCTTCCTCCTGGGACTGCTCGCGATCGTGGCGGAATTTCTCCTGGGTCCGATCGCCTGGTGGTCCATCGCGATGGGAAATGTTCTGGCGGTGGCGGCGATCGGGATCTACCTCTGGCAACGGCACCCGAAGCTCAGGGAAGCGCTCGCGTCTGATCCTTTCGACCGGACCTCCTGACCCGATCGGATCTCGCGACGAAGGGTGGGGGGGGGGGGGGGGGGGGGGGGGGGG